>JBDOIB010000216.1:0-1506 GCA_041082155.1 Thermodesulfobacteriota bacterium
AGATTGAAGAGTTTCCTCTTGAAAGGATTTCTGAGATTGATGTGAAATCTCAATTAGACGAGATTAAAAAGAAGGTCCTGGAGAAAAACTACGACCTTAAAACAACAAGACTTCAAGTGAGCCTCTTTGAGTCTAAAAAGAGAGCCTCAAAGCTTGAATACCTTCCTTTCATCGCACTTCAGGGTCAATACATCGGTCCAGAAGATCGATACGGAGTAAGTCATTTCTGGGATCTGGGAATCGGTCTAAAGATTCCTATCTTTGATGGATTTCTGACAAAAGCCAAGGTAGGGCAATCAGAGAGCCAGTTTCTGAAGGCACAGACCCAGAAAGGACTGTTCGAGATGTCCTTGCCTGTAAAAGTGGAGCATCTTCTTCTTGCCCTTGAAGAATTCAAAAGGGAGATAGAGATCTTAAAAGAGGCGGTTAAGGATGCCAAGGAAAGAACAGAACTCGCTGCGGATGGATTTTCCATCGGGAGTGTGGAATATGATGAGCTTCTCCTCTCTCAAAGAACAGAGCTTGAACTAAGGAGTGCCTATCTCCGTTCCCTGTATGGATACCATACGACCATGGCTGAGATCGATTATATTTCAGGGGAAAACTAAAATGATTTTGATCCGGACAATTTTATGGTTTTTAGTATTCTCCATAAGTTCTTCTCTTATTGTAAAGAAGGTCTCTCCGGAATCTCTTCCTCAATATTTGGCAGGAGTCATGGTCAAATCGTATGATGAAAAGAGGGCAAAGGCACTGGAGAAATTTGAAGAGATTATCGGAAAATATATTGCCGAAAGAGCGCATCTCAGACTCAAATTAAAGGCAATGACCTATGAGGATCTCCTACGTGAGATAAAAAATGGAAAAGTCGATTTCATCTGGGGATATGGACATATTGTGTCCATGGAACTTTACGAAAAATTTCCAATCATTCCATTTGTTGCGCCGACCCTCGGGGAACAGAGACGTTCCACCTTCAAAAGGCTTTTAATCGCCTCAAAGGAGTCAATGGTAACTCCAGAAACACTAAAAGGGAAGAAACTCGCGTTTATCGGGGATGAAGCATGGGGATTTGAGCTTCTCCTTTTGAAAGTGTGGTTAAAAGAGAATTGGGGGCTGAAGGACATAAACCATTTCTTTACACTGAAGGGGTTAAAATCGGACGAAGGATTCTTCATTCCCGGTTCCCGAAGGGGATCCGTCTATTCTCTCATTGTGGGAGAAGCAGAGGTGGCTATCTCCCACGAATTTGAATACCTCACTCAAGAGAGATTAACTCCAAATGCAATCAAAGAGAGAGTCCAGATAGTTCCTTTTTTCAACCCCTCTGAGGAATTTTATGAAGCCCCTGCTTTTGTAAGGAGAGGTTTTCCTCCGAAGGATTTGGATAATTTAACAGAAGCCCTTCTCAAGATGTCCGATGACCCTGAGGGAAAGCAAATACTAATTTCCTCCAAGATCAGCGGTTTTGTGAAAGTGAGAGACCACCATTATCAGAGGATTAAA
>JBDOIB010000221.1:0-1622 GCA_041082155.1 Thermodesulfobacteriota bacterium
AGGGCTGGTCTTCGTCCAGGGCACATTGTCCTACAAGCCCTTTCTCTAAGCATGTTTACTGGAGGACTTCCTCTTTCCGATGGTCTGCAGGCTATGGGCGTCTGTTGTGTTCCGGTGGGCATGGAGGGAGGAACAAAAAGAATCATCGATTATTTGCTCCTTACTCGTCCTCATGCCATCATTACCACTCCATCTTTTGGCGAATATTTAATAGAAAAGGCTCCTTCCCTGACGGGTAAGGAAGCCCATGAGCTTGGGATTCGTTGGTTCTTTTGTGCTGCAGAACCTGGAGGCGGAATTCCCACTGTTCGTGAGAAGTTGCGGAAAGGGTTTCAGGCGAGAGTGTTTGACCATACCGGGGGTGGACACGCTTTTCATGGGATCTGTTGCGGAGAAGAGGAATATCGTGGAATGCACTTCGTCTCTCCCGATCATTGTATTCTTGAATTAATTGATCCGGAGACGAAGAAACCTATCGAAATGTCTGATGGGGCGATAGGAGAAATGGTTTTTACCTTTATAGATTGGGAAGGAGGGCCTTTTCTTCGATATGTTCTGGGCGATATTCTCCAAATCTTCACCAAACCCTGTGAATGCGGTTTTCCTGGCATGAGATTTAAAATCATCGGCCGAGGAGATGATATGCTCATTGTGAAAGGAGTCAATGTCTATCCTTCTGCAATTAAAGAGGCGATCGATCATTTTTACCCTAAAACCACGGGAAATTTCAAAATTCTTCTGGACCAACCCGGACCTCTTGTGAAGCCTCCTTTAAAACTTCGGATTGAATATGGAACAAGCCTTGACCAAGAAGAGCAGGATTCCCTTAAAGAAGAGATAAAAAAGTATATGAAAGAGAATTTACGAGTTCATCCGGAGATCGAATTGGTCCCCCCGGATTCGATTCCTATTGAAAAAGGTCCGACAGGGAAAATAAAACTCATCGAAATAAGGGGCGAAAATCAATGAACTCCTCACGCAAAAAGAAAACCCATAAAAGAAAGAAGCATAAAATTGATAAAATCCTTGTCTCTGTCCTCCAGCGGAGGTTTAAATCGATCACAGAAGAGATGGGTTTGACCCTCCTGAGAACGACCAGATCTCCTATCCTGAATGAGGCGAGGGATTTTGTGACAGGTCTGTACGATAGGAAGGGAAGGATGCTGGAACAAACCGAATATATTCCGGTTCTTGCTTTTGCCCTCCAACCCGTTTGTCAATATATTGTGGATTATTTTGGGGAGGAAATCTTTCCCGGAGATATCATCCTCCACAATGATGTGTTTACCCATGGAAATCAGCTTGCGGATATTGCTGTCTTTAAACCCATTTTCTTTAAGGGAGAGCTAGTCGCTTGGGCAGCCTGTAAGGGGCATCAAGCCGATGTGGGTGGTGCTGTTCCAGGAGGATATAACCCTCAAGCAAAGGAGATATGGCAAGAGGGTCTCAGAATCCCCCCAGTTAAAATCTATGAAAAAGGAAAATGGAGGAAAGACGTTTGGAATCTTATCTTTTCAAATATCCGATACAGTATTGTAGAGGAGGACATTCGTGCGGAGATTGGAGGGTGTGTGGTGGGAGAAAGAGGTATTCTTTCTCTCTTAGAGCGGTATGGGACGGAT
>JBDOIB010000238.1:0-2171 GCA_041082155.1 Thermodesulfobacteriota bacterium
CGAGGAATTTCTGGAGGAAACCGTTATCCTGAAACCCAAAAGGATTCGGGATCCATTGGAGCATGAATAGAACTCCTTCTAATTTAACCGAAGATATTTTGAGGATTTATCAATCGAATCCTACAAGGGCTGAAAGGCTATTGGAAGATTATCTTGAGGAGAGCCTGAAAGATTATCCCCTCTCTGAGAAGATTGCCATCCTCGAAGATCTCCTTCGTCAATTTGAACTTCCCCCTTCGCGAGAAATTCGTAAAGAAGTTCCTTTGGAATCTAAAGAGTTTTCGCGTCTTTTCTCTCTGCTCTTCGGGGAGAGAATCTCTGAGATTGACCTATCCTCACCGGAACTCTTAGAAAAGTTAGCCCAATCCCTCAATACGATATTTGACTCCCTCAACGAGGTCATTCAGGTGATCAATCAAGCGCTTTTAGGCAGAAAACCCGAGCTCGAAACCATTCGTCACATTATTGGCTCACAATTGGAGGGAGGTGAAGAGAGAGGAGGCTCCCTCCAAAATTATCTCTCTCGAATTAAAGAGGCCTTTCTCTTGGCGCACAAAGCCTTTCAAGAGGCGGCTCACACCAAAGTGGCCGAAATTTTAAAGGAGTTTTATCCAGAAAGCCTTGAATCAGAAGGAATGAAAGGTCTGAGATTCGGTCCATTTCGAAAGGCAGAACTTTTTGAGAGATATCGAGAGAAATATCAATCTTTTAAGAAGTGGTTTGATTCAGGGCGATTTGACGAAGAATTATTGAGAGAGTTTGAAAAGATCTGCCAAAAACGATATCCTCTTGACAGGAGGTAAAAGATGAAACCCTATCCCGTCCATTGGCCTCTTCTTATTTTCTTAATTCTGATATTATATTCTTGTGCCGGGCCTCCGGTGGTGATTCCCCCTACCTGGGATTATGAACCCAAGGCGATTCATCTCAATATAAAGAGTGATCCTCAGCTTAACCTTTATCAGGGGAAATCCCATACCCTTGTTCTTTGTATCTACCTGTTGACCGATCCGAATGAGATCAATCAGTTGGTTGATGAAAAAGGAGGTTTAGAAAAACTCTGCGAATGTAGTAAGTTTCATCCCAGTGTGACCGCAGCCAAACGATTTATTATCCACCCCAACAAAGAATATAGGGAGACCCTTGACCGGGCGGCAGGGGCAAAGTATGTGGCATTGGTCGCAGGGTATTTTAATCTTAAAAAGGAAAATATGTACCGGCTTTATCACATCCCAGTGGTGGAAGAGAAAAAGAAGAATACAATCTATCAAAAACCAGGTCCTCTTCAAATCGATCTCCTTTTGGGGGCTCAACAAATCCAAGATGTAAAGGGGAAATAATTCACATGAATATCGAGCGACCACTTGACTGGCATCAAGGTCTTTTTCTCCAACCCCAACATTTTCAACTCTTAGAGCTCTCCTTTCGGTCCCTCCTTTCTCCATTCTCTCAATTTCTTGAACCCTACTTTTGGGGAATGGCTGAACTTGAGGTTCAAAAATCTGCTCTGGGAATGAGATCCTTTCGGATTCTCAAAGGGACCTTTCTATTTCCGGATGGAACCTTTACCGTCTTTCCAGGGAATCTGATGATTGAGGCTCGTTCTTTTGAAGAGGCCTGGGTGGAGGGAGGCAAACCCCTCACCATTCTTGTTGGCCTTCGAAAATGGAATCCCTCCGGAGAGAATGTCACTGTGGTCGATAAACTGGAGAACCTCTCAGAGGTGACCACTCGTTTCGTCACCACCCCCAATCCAGAAGAAATCAGAGATCTCCATTCCGGTGGGCCCGTCGGACGAGTGAAGAAGCTTTATTACCTTCTCAAAATCTTCTTTGAGACCGAGCGAGAACAATTGGGAGATTATGTTCTGATTCCAATCGCCCAATTGGAGCGGATGGGGGAGGAGATCAGACTTTCTTCACGGTTTATTCCCCCCTGTTTAACCATTTCAAGCTACGAGCCTCTATTTCATATTGTCCGAGAGATCAGAGATCAGGTGGCTTCTCGCGCCCATCAATTAGAAGAATATAAAAGTCAGCGAGGGATTCAGACCGCTGAATTTGGCTCCCGAGATATGGCCTATCTCTTAGCCTTAAGATCCCTGAATCGTTATGTTCCTCTTTTTTTCCACCTCACGGAAGTCACTCAAGTCCATCCTTGGGCCGTTTATG
>JBDOIB010000376.1:0-8853 GCA_041082155.1 Thermodesulfobacteriota bacterium
ATTTTTGTCCATCTTGTAGGAAAGGTCACAGAGCCCCAAGATTTTTCTGAAGAGGGTTTCAGAGCCATTGGGGACTTAAAACTCGATTCCATTCTTCGAGAGGCCCTTTCCGATTTGGGGGTGGAGGAAGGAATTCTCATCAGGCGATTGAACCTGATCAAGATTCTTACCCGTTATCAGAGATGGTATGAAGGAGAGATAGAGGCCTTGGTTGAAAAATTATTCAGTGATGCTGAGGCAAGGGAATTCTTAGGGGTTAATTTATATCATGGGATCTGGTGGTTTCATAAAGAATCCTTTGAAGAGCTTTTATGGTGGCTCATGTTGATCTCAGCGATCGAAATTGGTTTTGATCCCTTTCGTCCGGTCAACGAAATGAAGAGAGAATTAGAAAAATCTTGGTCAATGATTGAACGTCTGGAGAGGGCCGGACAGGAATCGGGATTTCAGATTGAAAGATTGATAGAATGGATCAAGAAGCCGTCAGCTCAATAGAGGCCTGCCCAGGTGAGAGTCCAGTCTCCGAACCGTTCGTTGATCCGATCCATCGCTTTGAGGAGGCTCTCTCTTCTCTCCTTCTTCTCAAAAAGGCTTAGCTGAATCCCTTCCTTTCTTAATAGGGAAAGGGTGACCCCTAAAAGTCGAATCGGTTTGGGGTGAGAAAGGGATTCAAGGATTTCGAGACAGTGGCGAAATATCTCGTTCCCATTATGGGTTTCCTCTGAGAGGGTCTTCTGTTTGGTAAGGGTATAGAAATCGCAATATCGAACCGTAAGGGTCACCCTTTTCCCATAATACCCTTCATTTCTCATCCTTCTCGAAACCCTTTCGGAGAGTTGAAAAAGCACCTTCTTAAGTTTGCGGGAATCCAGGGTATCCTCTTCAAGGGTCACACTATGTCCGATTGATTTTGCATCTTCCTCCTGTTCAAAAGGAATGAGGGGGGTGTCATCTTTTCCGAGACCCATTTCTCTGAGCCTCTCGCCAATCACTCCGAACCTACTGGTTAATAGAGTGAGAGGAGTTTCTCCCAGTTGCCCACAGGTAAAGATTCCTATGGAGTTTAAGGATTCAGCAAGTTTCGGCCCAACCCCGTGGAGTTTCTCGACGGGAAGATCTCTCAGAATCCCTTCTATTTCTTCTTTATGAATCACCATCAGGCCGTCTGGTTTTTTGAGACGGCTCCCCAACTTGGCCAGCAATTTATTCGGAGCAATTCCGATGGAGCAGGTTAACTCCTCTTCCTTCCGGATTCTCTTTTTTATCCCTTGAGCAATGTGGAGGGAGGAACCAAAGAGAAGCAGGGAGCCTGTGACGTCGAGATAGGCTTCATCAATGGAGGCCACCTCGACCAATGGGGTATACTCTTTTAAAATGGAGAAGATTCGAGAGGCCGTTTCGGTATATTTGGAGTGGTCCCCTTCCACAAGGATTAACGAAGGGCATCTCCTTTTGGCTTCCTTCAAGGACATGCCCGCATGGATTCCAAATGGTCTCGCTTGGTAGTTCGCGGAGGTGATGACACTTCGGGAGGAGGAGCCACATACCGCTGCCGGTTTCCCCCTGATCCAGGGCCGATCCCTCTCCTCCACGGAGATAAAAAAGGCGTCCATATCGATATGAAGGATCGTTCGTTCATTCCTCATAGCTTTCGGAAAATCCCGATCACCTTACCCACGATGGTGACCTTTCTTTCTCCTTTTTTAATGATCATTGGGGGGAAACGGGGGTTTGCAGGTTCCAATCGAATGAAATCCCTGGTTGTGAAGATCCGTTTGATCGTCGCCTCGTCTTCAACTAAAACCACCACAATCTCCCCATTCTCCGCATGGGATTGAGGTCTCACCAAAGCAAAGTCTCCCTCCTGAATGTGTGCCTCCACCATACTGTCGCCCTCAACCCGAAGGAGAAAAACATCGTCGGAAGAAATGAGGCTCCTGTCAAGATAGAGATAGCCCTCCACATTCTCAAGGGCCAAAACGGGCTCTCCGGCTCTGACCTTTCCCACAAGGGGGACTGAAATCACCTCCCGAAGGGGGCTTTTAGGGACGCTTAAGAGCTCGATTCCCCTTGAACGGTGAGGAACTCTTTGGATGAATCCTTTCCTCTCCAGGATCTGGAGGCCTTTTTGAGAGGACCTCGGACTTTTGAGCCCAAAATGAGAGGCGATCTCTCGGAGGGTAGGAGGGAATCCCTTCTCCCTTAAATAACTTTTTATAAAATCCAAAAGTTCCTTCTGTTTCGGGGTCAAAGTTTCTTTCATTTTTCCTTGGTATACATATGTATACCAAATAATTTAAAAAATCAAGAGAGTTAAAAAACTTCGAGTTGACAAGGAAGATGGGGTTGGGTAAAGTTAAATTAAAAGTATTGGGGGAGGGAAATGGAAGAGAGGCCTTATATTCTGTGGTTTGATGATATATCGCTAAGCGATATCCCTCTTGTGGGAGGGAAAAATGCTTCCCTGGGAGAGATGAGAAAGGAACTGAAAAAGCTTGGAGTAAATATTCCTAACGGGTTTGCCATCACGGTCCACGCCTATCATGATTTCTTAGATAAAGGAACCGTCCAAGAATGGCAGTACCTTATGAAGAAACCGAATGTGAGGGAGAATATTCAGGATATCCTTGCGGATCTTGATGTGGAGAATATGGAGGATCTTTCCGAGAAAGGAAGTCGCATTCGGAGACTCATTTATAGCCTCGAATTCCCCAGAGAGATTATTGAGGAGATTGTTAAGGCTTACCGCAGGTTATGTAAAGAGTACGGAGAGGATACGGATGTGGCTGTTCGAAGCAGTGCAACCGCCGAAGATTTACCTACGGCGAGTTTTGCGGGTCAGCAGGAGACCTATCTCAATATCCGAGGTGAATATGCATTGATTCAGGCCTGTAAGAGATGTTTTGCTTCGCTGTTTACGAACCGAGCCATCTCCTATCGTGCCCATAAGGGGTTTGACCACTTTCGGGTGGCCCTGTCCATTGGAGTTCAGAAGATGGTTCGTTCTGATAAAGCCTGCTCCGGAGTGATGTTTACCATTGATACCGAGTCTGGTTTCCCGGATGTGGTCTATATTACAGGGTCTTATGGATTAGGAGAGAATATTGTTCAGGGAGTGATCAACCCGGATGAGTTCTACGTGTTTAAGCCTTGTTTAAAGGGAAAATATAAACCCATTATTCAAAAGACCCTCGGAAGCAAAGAGATCAAGATGGTCTATGCGATCGAAGGGGAGGGCTCAACCAAAAACATCCCCACCTCTGCTTTTGAGAGAGCAAATTTTATCCTGAGTGACGAAGAGATCATTCAACTGGCCCAATGGGGAGTGATCATTGAAGAGCACTATACAAAGAAGTACGGACGATACTCTCCGATGGATATCGAATGGGCAAAAGACGGCATCACCCAGGAACTCTTTATCCTTCAGGCCAGACCCGAAACCGTAAAATCTCAAACGAAGAGGAACGTTCTTGAGGCCTATGTCTTGAAACAGAGAAGCCGGCCTTTGGTAAAGGGAAGGAGTGTTGGAGAAAAGATCGGTGCGGGTCCGATCAATGTCATCTCCAGTGTAAGAGAGATTGACCGATTTAAGAAAGGAGAGATTCTGGTCACCCAGATGACCGATCCGGATTGGGAACCGATCATGAAGATAGCCGCAGGAATTGTGACGGATCGCGGGGGGAGAACCTGTCATGCCGCCATCATCAGTCGGGAGTTAGGAGTTCCTTGTATCGTGGGGACGGGCAACGGAAGTGAGATTCTAAAGGGCTACTCGAGTGCTACGGTCTGTTGTGCAGAGGGAGAGACGGGAGTGGTCTACGAGGGAATCCTCGATTACGAGGTAAAACGTTTCGATATGGAACATCTCCAGAGGCCCAGAACCAAGATTATGATGAACGTGGGAGACCCGGATAATGCTTTTCATCTCTCCTATATTCCCAATGATGGAGTGGGGTTGGCAAGACTGGAATTCATTATCAATAATTTTATTCGAATTCACCCCATGGCCCTGGTGAGGTTTGACTCTTTGCCTGAAGATCATGTGAAGAAAGAGATCGAACAATTGACCGTGGGTTATAAAGATAAAAAGCTCTATTTTGTGGATCGATTGGCCCAAGGAGTGGCCAAGATTGCGGCTGCCTTTTATCCAAAAGACGTCATTGTTCGGATGAGTGATTTCAAGACGAACGAATACGCCAACCTCATCGGCGGGAGCCGCTTCGAACCGGTAGAGGATAATCCGATGATCGGGTTTCGCGGGGCCTGCCGGTATTACGATGAGGACTATCAGGAGGGATTTGGACTGGAATGCTTGGCCATGAAGAAGGTTCGAGACGAAATGGGGCTGACCAATGTAAAATTAATGATCCCCTTCTGTCGAACGGTCGAAGAGGGTCGGCTGGTCATTGCCGAGATGAGGAAGTATGGGTTGATTCAGGGGGAGAACGGTCTTGAAATCTATATGATGTGCGAGATTCCGAGCAATGTGATTTTAGCTGAAGAATTCTGTGAAATCTTCGATGGGTTTTCCATCGGCTCCAATGACCTGACCCAGTTAGTCCTGGGTCTGGATCGCGATTCAGAGAAGGTCTCCCACCTCTTTGATGAAAGAGATCCTGCGGTCAAGAAGATGATCCAGTGGGTCATCGAAAAGGTGAAGCAGAAGGGGAAAAAGATCGGAATCTGCGGTCAGGCCCCAAGTGATTATCCGGAATTTGCGGAGTTCCTGGTTCGATGTGGAATTGATAGCATCTCCCTTAATCCGGATACGGTGCTCAAGACCACGGAGAAGGTCTTAGAGGTCGAAAGGGAACTCGGATGGAGAAGGGAGGAATCTGAAAGAGAAGCCCTTGCAGCAAGCTGATGAAGATCTTACTTCATATCTGTTGTGCGAACTGTGCGATTTATCCTGTTGAAGTGCTAAGAGGTCGAGGAGAAGAAGTGGTGGGATTCTTCTTTAATCCTAATATTCACCCTTATCAAGAGTATCAGAAGCGATTGGAATCCGTGAAAAGGTACGCCGAGGAAACAGGCCTTGGAATGATCTATCGGGATGAGTATCTTCTTGAGGATTTTTTGAGAAAGGTCTCTGAACATCCCGAGGAAAGGTGCTCCTTTTGTTACTCCTTAAGGCTTGAAGCCACGGCTCAAGAAGCCAGGGAGAGAGGATTTGATGGGTTTTCAACCACCCTTCTTCAAAGTACCCATCAGAATCATTCCCTGATCCATCATACAGGAGATCGAATTGCGCAAGAGATGGGAATTCCTTTCTTTTATGAAGATTTTCGGGTAGGTTGGAAAAGAGGGGTGGAGGTTTCCAAAGCGATGGGTCTCTATCGCCAGCAGTACTGTGGCTGTATTTATAGTGAGAAAGAGAGATATTTAAGATCGAAGAAATAGGCTTGCCATTGGAGGGAGAAGGATGGGTTTGGGGCCATTAGGAAAACTCCTCATTCTATTTGGAATCTTTATCATCCTGATCGGTTTCTTGCTTCTCCTGAGTGATAAACTGCCCTGGATTGGAAGGCTTCCGGGTGATATCGTGATCAAGAAAGATCGGTTTACCTTCTATTTTCCCTTGGCGACCTGTATTCTTCTCAGTCTCCTCCTCACCTTTATCTTCTGGATCCTTCGAAGGTAAGATCTCGCTCTTCTTTATGTAGCTATTTTTTGAATCAGGTCCACGAGAAACCTCATACCAAACTTCAGGTTTTCTAATTCAATTCGTTCGTTGTTCCCGTGGACCCTCATGAGCTCTTTTTCCGTGATCCGGAAGGGTTCGAAGTCGTAAGTAATAATCCCTTTCTCCCTTAAGAAACGGCTATCCGTCGCCCCTGGAAGAAGAAGGGGAACGACGGGGCAATCTGGATCATTTTCAGAAGCGATCTTCTCGATCCATTGAAACAGTTCTGTATCCAAAGGAGAGGGAGGAAGAGACCGGCTCTCGGCGATCACCTCCACCTCTATCTCTTCTCCCACCCTCTTCTTGACCTCTTTTAAAAACTCCTCTTTATCGGTTCCGGGAAGGAGACGGCAATCAAGCACACCTGTCGATTCTGAGGGGATGACATTGGCCTTACTCCCTCCTTGAAGTATGGTGAGAGAGATCGTATTTCGTAACATGGCATTATAGATCGGATTCGAGGTGAGCCAGAGAGAGAAGGTCTCATCTCGAAGTCCATTCTCAATATCCTCAAAATAGGCTTTTTCATAAGAGGGTTGTTTCGGGGCCATCTTTTTGAAGAATGCTTTCACCATGGGAAGGACTAAAAAAGGTGTTTCCCAACGGGTGATCGCCTCCAGTCCGCGAACCAGTTTCACATTAGGATTATCGGGATGGGGCATAGAGGCATGGCCTGAGGTTCCTCGGGCCCTGAGCCTGAGTTGATAAATGACCTTCTGGCCGTTTGAAACCTCATATCGGTCTGCCATTCCTTTTTCATTCACCATAATATACCCCCCTTCATTGAGGGCATACTCACATTGGCTTAAAGAGGGGAGATGTTGCATTGCCCACTGAACACCCCATCTTCCCCCTGTCTCTTCATCGGCGGAGGCAAAGAAGAGAATATCTCTCTTAAGGGGGATTCTCTCTCGTTTCAAGATAAGCAGGGCCATCATCTCTACAATCCCCATCGATTTATTATCCAGAGTCCCACGCCCATAGAGATAGCCATCCTTGATCACTCCTTCGAAAGGAGGGACTTCCCAGCCCTCCTTCTCCACAGGAACCACATCCATATGGTTAAGAAGCAGGAAGGGTCTTTTTTCTCCACTTCCTTTTAAGGTAGCAACCAGATTCCCTCTCCCCGGCGAGGGCTCAAAGATCTCACATGGAATCGATTCACGATCAAAGATCCCTTTAAAAAACTTGGCTCCTTCGATCTCATTGCCGGGTGGATTGACCGTCTCGATTCGTATATATTCTTGAAGATAATGAATCGCCTCATCGAGAAGTAAATTCCAGTTCATCCTCTCCTCCGTTATTGATATGATTTCTTTTTATTTTCAATTTGAAAACATCTTTTTTCACTCTTCCCCGAATACGGGTACAATTTTAAATTGATTCACATCCACAAGACCTTTATCGGTGATCTTTAATTCTGGAATCACCGGAAGCGAGAGAAAAGAGAGGGCCATAAAAGGGTCTGAAATCTTGCACCCCATTTCCCTCGCCTTCTCATGAAGGGTGACCAGTTTTCGATGGACCTGATGAACCGACCTTTCAGCCATTAATCCTCCTATGGGGAGAGGTAGCGATGCCAGCACCTTTCCTTTCCCGGTGACGATCAGACCTCCTCCCATCTTTTGAATCATCCGAACGGCCCTCACCATCTCCTCATCCTTCGTTCCAACCACAACGATATTATGCGAGTCGTGGGCTACGGACGAAGCAATGGCCCCTTCTTTCAGTCCGAACCCTTGAACGAAGCCCACTCCAACATTCCCTGTGGCCCGATGTCTTTCGACCACAGCGATCTTCAGAATGTCCTCTTCGAGGTTAGGATAAGCCACTCCCTCTCTTAAAATAATCTTCTTCATCACCTTTTTAGTGAGAATCTGTCCCGGAATCAATTGAATGACTTTGGCCCAGGGCTGGTCACTTCGAAGAAGAAAGGAGGTTTTATCGATTTTTCCAATATGGATGGATTTTCGGATCTTCGGGCTTTTCACCCCTTTTAAGGCATTTGGAACAAGCCTCCCATTCTCAGCAATTAAGACTCCGTCCTTAAACACCTTTTTGATCCGGAACTCTCCCAGGTGATCGAAACTGATGAGGTCAGCCCTAAATCCTGGGGCAATGGCCCCAAGGTCATCCAGTCGGAAGTACTCTGCTGGATTTAGAGTGGCCATCTGAATAGCAAGAATCGGGTCGAGACCCAAGCGTATGGCCTGCCTGACCATGCTGTCGATATGACCTTCTTCGATCAGTTCCTTCGGATGGCGATCATCCGTGACCCAGAAGAAACGCCTGGAATTTTTTGTATGAATCAGAGGAAGCAAATCCTTAAGATTTCTTGCTGTGGAGCCCTCCCGAACCATAATCCACATCCCATTCTTTAATTTCTCTTTCGCCTCTCGAGGGGTGGTACACTCGTGATCCGATCGAATGCCTGCAACGAGATAGGCATAGAGCCCTTTTCCCGAAAGGAGAGGGGCATGACCGTCAATTCTTTTTCCACGAGCTTTTTCAATCTTTTCGAGCACCTCTGGATCCCTAAAAATGACACCAGGAAAGTTCATCAGCTCGGCCAATCCAATGACCCAGGGTTCCTGAAAGAGAGAATCGAGATCCTCTGCTTTTAATTCAGCACCAGAGGTTTCAAGCGCGCTGGCCGGGACACAGGAAGGAATCATTACAAACAGATTGAGGGGAACTCCTTTTGCCGATTCAGCCATCCAATAAACTCCCTTAACCCCAAAGACATTGGCGATCTCATGAGGGTCAATGACGACGGTGGTGGTTCCGTGGGGAAGAATGGCTCGGGCAAATTCAGAAATTCCAACCATACTTGACTCTACATGGACATGACCATCGATCAATCCCGGACAGAGGAAATCTCCTTCCAAGTCCACTATCTTTTTTGCCGGGTAGTCTCCGAATCCAACAATTCTTCCATCAAAGATCGCCACATCTCTTTTCTCAATCTGACCCGAAAAGACATCGACGATTCTCCCATTCTTAATAAGCAAATCCACCTTCCCCTCTCCTGCAGCCACCCGGATCCTTTCATCCAAAGAGCTTCTCATGGCTCTTCCTCCTCAAGGGTTTCATAACAAATCCCCTCCAGATGATCAAGAATAGATTTCATATTCTATCAAATGACTTGATCTCATGGCTATATGTGTTAA
>JBDOIB010000271.1:0-8036 GCA_041082155.1 Thermodesulfobacteriota bacterium
GATAAAAAACCTTCAAAAATGAACCGATGACCAAAACAGGGGGAGGGAATGGCAAAAGATTTAAAAAGAATAGAAGAAGAGATGATTCCTCTCGGAGAGGAGAAGGAGTTTATGGGTCTCGAGGAGATGAATGAGATCCCTCCGGAAGATATCGTTTCCTCTGACCACATCGATGATGTCTTGATGATGTTTGATGAAATGGATTTCGAAGGGGTAGACGATCTGGAGACGCTGAGAATGGATGAGGAGGGAATCTTCGAGAAAGAGGAAGAGGAGGAATTGGAGGTCGAAGGATACCCCCGAGCGACGGACCCTGTTCGAATGTACCTTCGGGAAATGGGTTCGGTCTCGCTTCTGACCCGTGAAGGAGAGGTGGAAATCGCAAAAAGGATTGAAGAGGGTAAAAGAGAGGTGCTCGGGGTCGTGCTGAATTGCCCGATGGCAGTAAAGGAAATTCTCAATTTAGGGAATGCCATCAAAGAGGGAAAGATTCATATTCGAGAGGTCACCAATGAGCTTGACGAAGAGGAATCCAATGCAGAAGAGGAACAGATTCAAAAGAAACGGGTTTTAGATTTAATTGACCGAATTCGAAAGGCGGAGAGAAAAATCCGGATGTTGAAGGGACGCCCGGGTTCAAAGAAAAAGCTCCAGACCCAGGTGAAAAAGAGAGAAGAGGAAATCATTGAACTTCTAAAACAGATTAATTTAAGAGATACCCAGATCTATAAAATTGTTCAGAAAATGAAACAGATGCTCAACCGGATTGAGAAGGCCGAGAGTGAGATCAAGAGATGGGAAGAACGGATAGGAATCTCCATTAAAGAGGCTCGAGCCCTCCTCCAGAAATTAAAATGGAAGAGGTTGGGAGAGAAGGCTTTGATTCGATACAGAGGGGTGAGTCGTTCGGATCTCCAGGAGATGGTCCGTTCGGTCAAGATCGCCCAAAAGAAGATCAGTAAATTGGAAACCGAGTGTGGGCTTCCCACTCCCAAGCTCAGATCGGCCGTCCAGGCCATTACCTTCGGAGAGACTAAGACGAGGCAGGCCAAGGAAGAACTCATTAAAGCCAACTTGAGATTGGTCGTCTCGATTGCCAAAAAATACACAAATCGAGGACTTCAATTTCTCGATTTAATCCAGGAAGGAAATATTGGCCTGATGAAAGCAGTGGATAAATTCGAATATCAGAGAGGTTATAAATTCAGTACCTATGCGACCTGGTGGATTCGCCAAGCCATTACCCGGGCGATTGCCGATCAGGCCCGAACCATTCGAATTCCCGTCCATATGATCGAGACGATCAATAAATTGATTCGGACTTCTAGACACCTCGTTCAAGAGATTGGAAGAGAACCCACTCCTGAAGAGATTGCTGAAAGAATGGAGATCCCCCTGGAGAAAGTGAGGAAGGTGCTAAAGATTGCCAAAGAACCCATCTCCTTGGAGACCCCGATTGGGGAAGAAGAAGATAGCCATCTTGGAGATTTTATCGAAGATAAATCAACCCTTTCCCCGATGGATGCCGTCATCAATGCCAATCTCTATGATCAAACTCGGAAGGTCCTCTCCACCCTCACTCCCAGGGAGGAGAAAGTCTTAAGGATGCGTTTTGGAATTGATGAGAAGTATGATCATACCCTGGAGGAGGTGGGTCAGGAGTTTGATGTGACACGAGAAAGAATCAGACAGATTGAAGCTAAGGCCCTTCGAAAACTGAGACATCCCAGCCGCGCCAGACAGTTAAGAAGTTTTATTGAAAATTAGGGAGGTATTCTTTGCGTCATAAAATCTCAAAGAGAGGTTGACACCTCCCGGAAATGAACTATAATAGATAAAGAGTATAACATAGGGGCCCATAGCTCAGTTTGGTAGAGCCACCGGCTCATAACCGGAAGGTCCCTGGTTCGAATCCAGGTGGGCCCATGATTAAAAAAGGAGGGGAAATCAATTCAACTCCTTGAAATGAAAAGGTTTTTTTAAATTTTTGAGCTCAAGAAGAGTGTACCCTCCGGTACACTCTTCTTTTTTCGTTAAAGTTCATAAGAAAAAGGAGGCCGTCCTTGAAAGAACAATTAGAACTCCTTTGGGAACTTCAAAAGATTGATCTCGATTTAAAACAGATTAAAGAAGAAAGGGATCGGTTTCCCAAAGAGATGAAAAAACTGGAGGAGAAACAGAATCTTGAAAGGGAAAGATTCCAAAAGGAAAAAGAGAAACTTGAATCCTTGGAAAAGGAACGGAGAAAGAAAGAACGAGATCTTCTGATGGAACAGGATAAGATCAAAAAGGCTGAAGGAAAGATGTCTGAGGTAAAAACCAATAAAGAATATCAAGCCCTGCTTACAGAGATTGAAACGATCAAGGAATCGGCCGGACGGATCGAAGAAGAAATTCTGATGATGCTCGAAGAGATTGATGAGACCAAAAAACACCTGATGAAAAAAGAGAAGGAAATGAAGGCCAATCTGGAAAAGATCGAGGCGGAGAGAAAAAGAATTGAACAAAGACTTGCCGAGGGAGAGAGGGCCTGGAAGGAAAAAATGGAAAGAAAGGATGTGCTTTCCAAACAGATCGACGCCTCTCTGTTTAAACTTTACAATACCCTGAAAGAGAAGAGGCAGGGAATTGGAATTGTGAGTGTGAAGAAGGAGACCTGCCAGGGTTGTTTTGTTCATGTTCCGCCTCAGATGTTTATTGAGGTCCAAAAGACCAACTCGTTGATCCGCTGTCCTAACTGTAACCGAATTCTTTATTTCGAAGGGGATGGAGAGAAGAGGTAAGGGTTGGAAAAACAAAAACCCATTGATCACGACTCCGAACTTATTCTCTATGTGGATGGGGCTTCAAGAGGAAATCCTGGCCAGGCTGGAGCAGGAGTCTCCATCCGGGATTCGAGAGGAGAGAGGGTGGTTGAGTTAAGCCGTTACCTCGGCCATCGGACGAACAATGAAGCGGAATATGAAGCTCTTCTTTTAGGCTTAAAGGAAGCCAAACAAAGGGGAGCGAAACTCCTGCGAATCTATACGGATTCGGAACTGATTGAAAAACAGGTCAAAGGGATCTATCGGGTAAAGGAGGTTCGTTTAAAGGGACTTCATCAACACGTGCTGAAACTCCTGGGGAAATTCTCCCGGGTCGAAATAGAGGCCATTCCAAGAGAGAAAAACAAGGAAGCAGACCTTTTAGCAAATCGGGCAATCGACAACCAACTCCTAAGGGAAACCAAAAAAAGGAGGGAATCGAAGAGAGCTGGATGATCGCTCTCCTTCACCCGAAAGGATGGGTGAAGGGGGGAGGAAAGTCCGAGCTCCGCAGGGCAAGGTGGTCCGTAACACGGACTGTTCCATCTCGTAAGGGATGGAATAAGGAAAGTGCCACAGAAAAGATACCGTCCCGCTTTGGCGGGATAAGGGTGAAAAGGCGAGGTAAGAGCTCACCAGTATTCTGAGCGATCAGAATAGCTTGGCAAACCCCACCTGGAGCAAGACCAAATAGGTCCCGTTCTTCTGCGAAAGCAGAAGGGAGAATGGCCCGTTCAACTCCATTCCTTCCGGAACGGAGACGGGACGGGTTGGTCGCTCGAGGTCCTGAGTAATCAGGGCCCAAGATAAATGATCATCACCCTCGATGAGGGGACAGAACTCGGCTTATAGGCCTCTTCGATTTCCTCCGAGAAAATGGATGAGGCAATATGCATAAAGAAAGAACCCCGGAGGAGAGAAAAAGACGAAATGAGTTCATCCTCATAGGCATCCTCTCTGTCCTGATCATTGGCCTTACGGCCATCGAAATGAAGATCCCTCAGATTCAGGCATGGATTCCCATCGGGAACAATATCATCATCTTCAGCCTGATCAATATCAACATCATCCTCCTCCTCCTTCTCATCTTTCTCGTCATTCGAAATCTGGTAAAACTCATCTTAGAACGGAGGCAGAAAGTTCTTGGATCTAAACTGAGAACGAAACTGGTCGTGGCGTTTATTATTCTCTCTCTTGTCCCTACCTTTCTCCTCTTCTTTGTGGCTGCAGGATTTATCACCAACAGTGTAGAGCATTGGTTTAAAGCCCAAGTAGAAGAGTCTCTTCAGGGCTCCCTCGAAGTGGCCCAAACCTATTACCGAGATTTTGCAAAGATCATGGTTTCTTCTGCCCGGGAGGTGAGTGAGCATCTCAAAGAGAGACCCCTGGGGGAAAAAAACGGAAAGCTCCTTAAAGAGTTTCTGGAAAGCAAGAGGAAGGAGTATCATCTGAGTACTCTGAAAGTCCTTTTAAAAGGAGAGAGGGAGACGTTTGGAGCGGAGGAAGAGACCCTGAAATCGATTTCTTTTTCGCTTCCCAATGACCTTTTAGAAATCGGGTTTTCAGGTAAAGAGGCTTCAAGGATCCTCCCTGTAGGGGAAGGAGAAATGATTACAGGAATCGCTCCGATTCTCTCTTCCCAGGACAAAGAGAAGGTCATAGGGGTGGTGGCTGCAGCTCATTTTATTCCAAAGAGTTTGGCAGGAAAGATGCGAGAGATCTCTCAGGCCTTTGTGGACTATAAACAACTGAAGATTTTAAAAAAACCAATCAAATTCAGCTACATGATTGCACTCCTCCTGGTGACCCTTCTCATCGTCTTTTCGGCCATCTGGTTCGGGATCCGCTTAGCCAAAGATATTACGGTTCCCATTAAGGAATTGGCTGAAGCCACCCATCGAATTGCCAATGGAGAACTGAACTTTCGGATTCGAATGAAGGCGGCTGACGAGATTGGAATGCTGGTTCAATCTTTCAATCAGATGACCGAAGATCTTCAGGTCAGTCGTATGGAGCTGGAACAAAGAAGAAAATATATGGAAATCGTTCTGAAAAATGTAGCGGCTGGAGTCCTCTCGATCGATGATAAAGGAAGGATTACCACCCTGAATACCTCTGGAGAACAGATTTTGGGGGTGAAGGCCGAAGCGGTATTGAATCAACGATACGATGAAGTATTGGATAAAGAGTATGTGGCACGTCTCGAGGAATTACTCCATGAAGTAAGATCCGATCATAAGGATTCGATTGAAAAGCAAGTGATGGTCCATGCAGGAGGAAAGTCTCTCTCCCTGATGATCAATCTGGCGACCCTGAAGGATGAAGAAGGAAACCCGTTAGGGTTTGTCGTCGTATTTGATGATCTGACCGAGTTGATCAAAGCTCAAAAAGTAGCCGCCTGGAGGGAAGTGGCACGACGGATTGCTCATGAGATCAAAAATCCCCTGACGCCCATTCAACTCTCCGCCCAACGGCTTAGAAAACGCTATCTGGAAAGGCTTCAGCCCGATGGCGTGGTATTTGATGAATGTACCCGCACCATTGTAAAACAGGTGGAAGAACTGAGGGACATGGTCAATGAATTCTCCAGTTTTGCTCGGATGCCTGCCCCTAACCCCACCCCCAATCATCTGAACGAGATTATCCAGGAGGCCCTTGTCCTTTTTAAAGAGGCCCATAAAGAGGTCAACTTCCAGTTCATTCCGGACGACCTGCCGGTGATGAATTTGGATCGGGATCAGATGAAACGGGTGATGATCAACCTGATTAAAAATAGTCTTGCCGCCATTGACTCGGAAGGAGAAATCAAAATCCGAACCCGCTATGATCCCAAACATCAGGTGGTTCAGCTTGAGGTCAGTGATAATGGATGTGGAATTCCCCCCGAAGATAAAGGGCGGCTCTTTGAACCTTACTTCTCCACCAAAAAAGGGGGGACAGGGCTCGGGCTCACCATTGTCAATGCCATCATTTCTGACCATCATGGAACCATTCAGGTTCGGGACAATCAACCTAAAGGGACAACTTTCCTGATCGAATTACCTGTTCGCACCTGATCTTTCTTCTGAGTGAAGGGAGAAAATCAAATCATTTGATTTAAAAGTCTATTTTAGGTAAAATTATTTTATGGGAGAAAAACTCATCTGCCAGAATAAAAAAGCCTGGCACGACTATTTTATTGAGGATCGATATGAGGCGGGAATCTCCCTTCTGGGGTCAGAGGTCAAGTCCCTTCGAATGGGGAAGGTGAGTCTGGGGGATAGTTATGCTAAGATTAAGAATGGTGAGATTTTTCTTGTGGATGCTCACATCAGCCCCTATCCTTATGCAAATCAGTTTAATCACGACCCTTTGAGGCCAAGAAAACTTTTGCTTCATAAAAGGGAGATTCGGCGACTGACGGGAAAGGTTCAAGAAAAAGGATTTACCCTGATTCCCCTTCGCCTCTATTTTTCAGATGGGAAGGTGAAGGTGGAATTGGGATTGGCCAAAGGAAAGAAGCAATACGATAAGCGCGAAGCGCTGAAACGAAAAGCAATCGAAAGAGAGATGGAAAGGGGGCGAAAAGGGTTCGACGGGGATCGTTGACATCAGGGTCGCATACCGAGGTCCCATTGGCTCGTTAAACAAATGGGGTTTAAACATAATCGCAGCCAACTACGATTATGCTCTGGCTGCCTAATCGCAGCCAGCGTCCCTTCCATCTTCTCCTGTAGGATGGAATCGGGATGTCAGACATACAGGATAGCTCCTTTCTGAAGCTTATAGGAAAGGAGTGAACCTTCATAAGCTAATCCTTCCGAAATCCTGCCTGTGGGAGTTTGGAAGGATGAATCAAAACACAGGCTAAGTATGTAGGGGCCCTGTTGGAAGGTTCCCGGACGCGGGTTCGATTCCCGCCGCCTCCACCATTTTTTATTTCCAGCCAAATCCAGCCAGTCCAGATCTTCTTTAGAATTCAAACCCGAAGGGAAGGTGATCATCCATTAGTTTAATACTAATGCCTTTTAAATGGATGACCCCGAACCTCCAGTATTCCCACCATTAACCAGAAAATCTGAGAAATGCATTTAATTTTACTGGAAAAATGTGAGGTAAATTTGTCACAACCAATGGGAAGAGAAAATTGATGGGAGAACTAATTTATTTTACTGGAGCCCACGGACGGATTTGAACCGCCAACCCGCTGATTACAAATCAGCAGCTCTACCGTTGAGCTACGTGGGCCTACTATTTATTTTTGATAGATTACATTTTTTTATGGGGTCAGAGAGAAAAATTTTGATAAAATTGTGATTCATTTTAAGTCTGTTTGTCAAGTCTCTCAATCGCATCTCCTAAATTTTTTCAGGATAACGATGAACATAATCGATAGAATATAGCAAGTGTTTTAAGCCCTAAAAATCTTTTCGCCTTGTAAATATTACAACCCACTTGAAGAAGGGTAGCAGAGTCTTATTGAATTTTTTAGAAAATTTTGTTTTATTAGAATGAAAATTACAAAATTTAAATGAATATGGATAAGTATTAGGAGAAACTGCCATGAAATTTCATTGGAGAAAAAAGGTGATAATTGACCTAATTGTTATTACTTTAGTTTGGTTCATTTTCCCCTCAGGGTGTGCCCATCTGGAAAGGAAATATGGAGATGTTTGTGAAAAAAGAAAAAAGGGGCTTATCATTCTTGTGAAGTTTCCAAACATAAACCCTCCAATAACCAAGTATTCTGTCAGAGAACGTTTCAAAGAACTTGATAATTATGTGCGCGAAATGTCTTATGGGAAGGTATGTACTGAGTTTGATATAACAGGGTGGTATCGACTCCCTGAGCCTGTTAATCGATATGCTATCTCTTCAGCCAATCTTCAAGTGGATAGATCACGGGTGGCGAAACTTATACAGGATTCCATTGATGCCGCTGATGAAAAGAATGAATTCTCCAAATATTCCTTTGTCATCATTTTTCTTGGGGCTGATCACAAAGAATATGGTATGAGTGGGTTCTGTGGATATCCGGGGATGCTCGGACGGAAACAAGATTTTATTTTAAAGACCAAAAGTGGCCAAATCATTCCAGGTGGAGTTGCTGTATTTACTTATGTTGCACACCTTGGCACAATTTTTCATGATATAGCCCATATCTGGGGTGGAGTAAAGGATGGGAAAAGAGTAGTGCCTTGTCTATACGATCACGACCTTCAATTAAAATATCCAACACACTATACTGGTTTT
>JBDOIB010000308.1:0-15923 GCA_041082155.1 Thermodesulfobacteriota bacterium
GATGAAGGCATTTGAGTGGACCCAGGATGCCTCTGGAAAGGATCAATATACCGAAACCAATGAGATTATCTTCTTTCCAAAGATTATGACGATTGAGAAAAACGAAGAGAAGATCCTGAGGGCAGGCATTCGAATTCCAGCTACCACAAAAGAGAAGACCTATCGCCTATTCATAGAAGAGATCCCTGAACCAAGAAAAGGAGAAGGGGTAAGCGTTGCCATAGCCATACGATTTGGCGTTCCTATTTTTGTAAAGCCATTAAAAGAAGAGATAAAGGGTGTGATTGAGAAGATAGAACTCTCTAAGGGTACTTTAAATATCACGGTGAGAAATACCGGAAATACCCATTTCACCATACAGACGATTCATCTTAAAGGGAAGAACGCAAAGGGAGAAGAGATCTTTTCAAAAGAACTAAGTGGCTGGTACCTCCTTGCAGGTGTATCAAGACTCCATAGCACGACAATTCCCGAAGAGACTTGCAAAGCAATATCAAAGCTTGAAGTTGAGGTCAAAACAGATCGACTTAACCTGAACGGCCACCTGGATGTCGACCAAGCAATGTGCTTACCTTAGTCTTATCCTCATCCTCGCCCCTTCGATCCTCCTCGGCCAGGCAGGAGAGATGGCTATTCTGAAAGTCACCCTCAATCAGGAAGAGAAAGGTGAATTCTTTGTGTATGTGACAGTGGATGGAGATTATCTGATCAAGACAGAGGATCTTGTGAAAATGGGACTTTCGGAAGCCCGAGGAAAAACCTCTATCATTGAGAAGGAAGAATTCATATCCCTCAGGTCGATTGAAGGCGTGAAATTCGAGTTCGATGAAAAAAAACTGGCTCTCTTGATTAACGCCGACCCCCAACTATTTGGAAAAAGAGTTCTCTCCATGCGCTTTCCTAAAAAAACCGAAAAGATTTATTACCCGAAGGATACCTCTGGATTCCTAAACTATAATCTCACCTATTATGCGGGAGATCGTTTTAAATACGATCAGAGTCTCCTTTCCAATCAACTGGGTTTTCGGACAGGAGATTTTTTCTTTTTTACCGAATCTACCTATTCCCAGAGAAAAGGCGAAGGGGCCAGATTTGTCCGACTGATGAGTCAGATCATTTATGATCGAAGGGAAGAGCTTTTCAGAGGTGTTTTAGGAGACTCCTTTGCCACCTCGGGAGACCTTGGAAGCACGATTAACCTGGGAGGAATCCACCTTTCAAAGAATTATCTGATTGATCCCTATTTTATTAAATATCCTGAAATTAGCTTTTCGGGACTCATCTCCCTTCCCTCGGAGGTAGAGGTTTATCGTGATGGAGTTCTCATCCGAAAGGAGAGGATTTCACCGGGAGAGGTTCTTCTTAAAGACATCCCAACCTATGTGGGTAGCGGTCTTATCGAGGTGGTTCTGAGAGATCCTTTTGGAAGAGAACAGAGGATTCTTCAACCTTACTATTTCACAGATCGGCTTCTAAAGAAAGGCCTTCAGGAGTTCAGTTATCATCTTGGTTTCCAGAGAATGAATTTCGGAGTGAGAAGTAATGAGTATGAGGACCTCACCTTCATTGGATATCACCGATACGGGTTTGACGATTTCTTCACCGGAGGAATGAGGGGAGAGGCCTCGGAGAAGGTTATTAATCTTGGACTCACCTCCAGCATTCTTTTGCCGATGAGGATGGGGGTTGTGGATGCATCAGTGGCCTGGAGTGGAACGAAAGGCAAAAAAGCCGGCTTTGGGGGAGTGGTCAACTATCTCCATCAGGGCCGTAACCTATCGTTCCATTTTCTTCTTAAAAGATTTACAAGAGACTATTCCAATATCATGCTTTTAAACACGACTGAGCGAACAAAATACGAAGTGAGCACCGGAGCCGGCTATCACTCCTCGATGCTTGGTTCCTTTTCCATAGGGTTTTCCAGGGATAGGAAATATCAGGGCCTTGAAACAAAGAATATCCTTGTAAGTTACTCAAGGAGACTCATTGGTCCATCCACCCTCTCTCTTACTTTCAAGAGGGATCTCGAGGCAAATCAGAGCGAGTTCCTTATAAGTTTTAATTACCATTTTAAACATTTAATCACCGCCTCAGCAAACCATCAGAGGACTAACGGTACCTATGCCGAGAGAATCCAAGTCCTTAAGAATCTCCCTGTGGGGGAGGGATTTGGAGGGAGGATATCCATTGATCGGTATCATGGGAAGCCTGATGAATATTATAACTACAATGTTCTATTGCAGTATAATGCCAGATATGGCCAGTATGCTGGTGAATTCTTGAGCTTGGATCACAGAGAAAAATACTCTCTGACGGCCTCTGGAGGGCTCTCTTATGTTAAAGATACTTTTAGCCTCAGCAGACCGATTCAGGATAGCTTTGCCGTGGTGAAGGTTGGAGAATTAAAAGGTGTGAAAGTCTATCTTAGCGGTCAGGAGATTGGTAGGACTGATTCCCGAGGAAAAGTCCTTATTCCTAATCTTGGCTCCTATTATGATAGCCAGATCTCGATCAGCGATAAGGATATTCCGATGGACTATACTCTATCGGAAGTGATGAAATATGTGAACCCTCCTCTCCGAAGTGGCTCATTTATTGAATTTAAAGCCACAAAGTTTCAAGCCTTCACGGGGATGCTAAAACTGAGGATTAATGGAGAAATTAAGCCATTGGAATATGTGGAATTTAAAATCATGGTGGAGGGAAGGGAATTAACCCTCCCCACCGGCAAGGGGGGAGAATTCTATTTTGAAAATCTATATCCAGGCAAATATCATGGAGAATTAACTTATATGGACAAAAAGTATCTCTTTGATATAATCATCCCGAAAAGTGATGAGATGATTGTCGATTTAGGAGAGATTATATGCGAATAGGTATAAATTTTGCCATTCTTATTAAGAGAAAAAAAATCGAACTGCTCATCTTATCGGGTTTAATTTTTACCGTGTGCTTTAGCGCGGAGATCTCTCTTTCTCAACCTCGATGTAGCATTAGTGGAATCTCTATCCATTTTGGTACTTATAATGTATTTTCACCCAATCCAACAGACTCAACCGGTACCCTTACCTTGAATTGTGAGGATGTAGCAAAAGCGGACTTAAAACTGAGTGCAAGCTCAACCTCTGGAACCTTTAATCCAAGGAGGATGAAACAATCGGGTGGAAACGACTTTTTGGATTATAATATTTTTATTGATGCCGGAAGGAGCGTCATCTTTGGAGATGGGACAGGAAGCACACAGACCATAACGGTCCACAAACCCCCGGGGACTCCGAAGAAAGCTCCCTGGAGCACTAACATAACCCTTTATGGAAGAATCCCTCCCGGACAAGATGTCTCTGCAGGAAGTTATTCTGACACCTTAACCATCACGGTGGATTGGTAACTCTCTCGAGTAAGGCTGATGGACAAAATCTCCATCAGAGGAAATGATAAATGAGTTAGAGAGAGGTTTTGGATTGTATCTTTTTTTCAAACCGATAGAGGGTTCTTGGATTGACTTTTAAAATTTCGGCGGCCGCTCTCTTGTTCCCGTTGGTTTCTTTTAATATCTGCTGGATATATTCGTCTTTTATCTCCTCAAGGGATTTTCGTTCCCTTACTCCTTTTTTAATTAAAGCAGAAACTCCCTGTAAGAGGTCCTTTGGAAAATCACTTGGAGTAAGATAATCTTTATCCGCCATAATCACAGCCCTTTCAATAGCATTTTCTAATTCCCGCACATTCCCTGGCCAATCATACTCTAAAAGAAGATTCATCGCCTCTTTTGAAAAACCCTTGATCTCTTTTTTGGCCTCTTTTGAATAACGTTCAAGAAAATGGTATGCCAGCAGAGGAATATCCTCCTTTCTTTCTTTCAGATCCGGGAGAAAAATGGGAAAGACGTGAAGCCTGTAAAAGAGGTCTTCCCGAAACTTCCCTTTTTTCATAAGTCCCTCCAGGTCTTCATTGGTAGCTGCAATAAGACGAACATCGATCTTCGTCCTCTCGGTACTTCCAACTTTCATGACCTCTTTTTCCTGAAGAACCCGGAGAAGTTTTACCTGTACAGAGGGAGGGATGGTGGAGATCTCATCCAGAAAGAGAGTCCCCCCGTTTGCCTCTTCAAAGAGACCCTTTTTGGCCTGAATGGCTCCTGTAAAGGCTCCCTTCGTATGACCGAAGAGCTCACTCTCTACCAACGTTTCCGGAATGGCACCACAATTAAAGGGAAGAAAGGGGCGATCCGCACGGGGACTGTTGTAATGGATCGCTTTGGCCACAAGTTCCTTCCCTGTTCCACTTCCTCCATAGATGAGAACTGTGCTATTGCTCGGAGCAACCTTTTCAATCAGGAAGAAAACCTCCTGCATCTTTTTGCTCTTCCCGATAATATTAGAAAATTCAAATTTCTTCCTGACCTCCATTCTTAATAATCGATTCTCTTTAATGAGGAGGCTTTCCTGTTGGACCTTCGAAATCCTCATAAAAAGGTCATTGAAATCGACTGGCTTGGTGATATAATCATTCGCCCCAATCTTCATGGCCTCGACCGCATTGTCAATCGATCCATAGGCTGTCATCATGATGACGGGCAACTCTGGTCGAGTCCCCTTAATGAGTCTAAGAAGTTCCATCCCGTTCATCTCGGGCATCATGAGATCGGTCAATACGATGTCAAATGTCTCTTTCTCAATTTTCTCGATGGCTTCCTGGCCATTTTTCGCTGTATCGACCAAGAATCCACCCATCTGGGAAAGTCCTTTTTGAAGGACTTCTCGAATTGGAGCTTCGTCATCCACCACTAAAATTTTCAGGGAATCCATAGCTTCTTTTTACCAGAAATAATCCATTTAATCAATATCGAATCCCAGTTTATCTAAAGATAAAAAATCCCCGAGCTCTTTTCAAACCTCTCAATGGTAAAGAACTTTCTTTTTTAAAGGGTTGACTGTTTACCAGATTATAATAAAATATAGAACAGTCACTCATCCTAAAGGAGAAAAAAATAGATGGAGGATAAGATCCTTATCGTAGATGATGAAGAAGCGGTCTGTCATATTTTGAAGAACCGACTTAGCATGGAAGGTTATTTCTGCAAGACCTCTAATAATGGAAAGGAAGCCCTTGAGCACTTCTATAAGGATTCTTTTTCACTGATTATCTCCGATATCAAAATGCCTGAGATGAACGGAATAGAGCTCCTAAAAAGGGTCAAGGCCATCCACCCTAAGATGAAGATGATTATGGTCACTGCTTATCCAGAGATTGAAATGGCCGTGGAGGCGATGAAATTCGGGGCTTATGATTTTCTCATTAAACCGGTGGATTTGGAATTGGTGGTCCTCAGTGTAAAGAGGGCTCTGGAGAGTAAACGCCTTGAGGAAGAGATCGAAGCCTATCACAATCGATTGGAAGAGTTAGTGGAGGAGAGAACGGCAAAGCTTCGGCAAGCCTATCGAATTCTCAAAAAAGCCCACCTGGATTCGGTAAAGGTGCTTGTTGAAGCTATTGATGCGAAAGACCCTTACACCCGGGGCCATTCAGATCGGGTAAAAAAAATGAGTTTAAGGATTGCTCGGGGATTTGGGTTCTCAGAAGAAAGATTAGAGGCCCTGGAATACGGAGCTTTACTTCATGACATTGGGAAGATAGGGATTAAAGATGAAATTCTTCAAAAGCAAGGTCCCCTGAGTCCAGAAGAGTATCAAATCATTCAGGCCCATCCCCTTATAGGGGAGAAGATTGTTGAAGGAGTTGAATTTTTCCGAGACAAGATTCCGATGATTCGTCATCATCATGAACATTATGATGGAAAGGGTTACCCCGATGGACTGGCAGGTGAGAAGATTCCCCTGGAAGCCAGAATCATTACGGTCCCTGATGCCTTTGATGCAATGACCAGTATAAGACCTCACCGAAAGGTGAGACCCTTACAAGAAGTTTTGGAGGAGATGGAGAAATTTCGAGGGACCCAGTTTGACCCTCAAATTCTAGATTATTTTATAAAAGAAAAAGTCTATAAACTTTTATAGGAATAAGAAATGCCTGCCAATTTGACCCCAGAGTATTTAGAAGCTGAGGCTAAGTTTAAACAGGCAAAGACCATTCCTGATAAAATAAAAGCACTGGAAGTCATGTTAGCGGTCATCCCAAAACATAAGGGAACCGAAAAGATGCGAGCCCAACTCAAGAGCCGAATGGCTAAGCTGAAAGAGGAGCTCCATCGAAAACCCACCATATCCCGTGCCGAACAGGCATTTAATATCAAGAAGGAAGGAGCCGGACAGGTGATTCTATTGGGTCTACCCAATGTGGGAAAATCGAGCCTTTTTTCAAAGGTCACCCATGCCCCCTCCGAAATAGGGGATTATCCCTTTACGACTCAAAAACCGATTCCCGGTATGATGCGATTTGAAAATATCCAGATTCAACTCGTGGATACCCCTCCCCTTCAATTAGATCATATCGAACCTGGATTCCCGAATCTCATCCGAAATGGAGACGCCCTTCTCATGGTATTAGATCTGGGCGATGATCCCCTTTTTCAATTGGAGGTTCTAACGGAAATCCTAAAGGAGATGAAGATCAAGATGATTGGAAGGAATCAGGCTTCGCCACCGGAGGCAGGGTGGGTCTTTAAAAAGACTCTCCTTATCGGAAATAAGTGCGATCTTCCAGGGGGGATGAGAGAATACAGAAAACTTGAAGAGCAACTGAATGGAATCTTCCCTCTCCTCCCTATGTCTACTCGAGGGGAAATGAATCTTGAAGAGATGAAAAAAGAAATCTACTTTCTTCTCGACATTATTCGGGTTTACACCAAAGCCCCTGGAAAGGAACCCGATTTCACTGAGCCAGTGATCCTTAAAAAGGGAAGCACGGTGGAAGACGTGGCCCTCTCCATCCATAAAGAATTTGCCCAAAAACTCCGCTATGCGAGGATATGGGGATCTGGAAAGTTTGGGGGTCAGATGGTGAAACGGGACTTTCCTGTTCAAGAAGGAGATGTGGTAGAACTCCATATTTAATGATGAAAGACGAACAACTAATTCACTCTTTCACAAGAAGAAATTTTTTGCGCTGGATTTTAGGGCTATCTATTCTCCCCTTTTTACCCCTTTATGCCCCTGAAATCGGAGCCAGCCCCCATTCTTCCTTAAAAGGAAACCGCTGCTCAATAGGAAAGTTTTTTAACGGAGAAGAATTAAATTACGAGATTGGGTTTTGGTTATTCCCTCGTGCAGCCGTGGGAAAGCTTTCTTTTAGAGAGATGGAACAAAAAGGGTACTATCTCTCTACCCTTCAAGGAGAAACCTTAGGGATCCTTGGATTCGTCTCCCGATATCGAGTGGATACTTACCGAGCGGTGATGATAGAGGCGGAGAATGGAAGTCGCCTTCGTCCCCTTCGATTTGAGGAAAATATAAAAATTGGAGATAGGATCAGGAAAAGAACTTACCTCTTTGACTATCAAAGAATGAAGATGATCCGACTGAGACAGAGGAAAGATGGAACCTTGGAGAGAAAGGAGGAGGAGATTCCACAAGGAAGAATCTATGATGATTTTCTGACGGCCTCGTATAATTTTCGTTATGGCGTCTATGGAGAAATCGAAAGAGGAAGAAATTATACGATTCCAACCTTCCCCAAGAAAGGACAATTCCATTATGAAGTAAAAGTCGGTTCTAAAGAAGAGGAAGAGAAGAAAAGGGGATCCAAGAGAGAGAAAGGAGAGAAGGAATATTATGTTAAACTTTATTTAGATCCAGAAATTACCCATTCCAAAGAGGGTCTCATCGAAGGGTGGCTTTCAAAAGAATTGATTCCGGTGGAAGGGAACATTCCAGATGTGATCCTCTTTGGGGATGTGAGAGGAAGACTTGTTGAATCCAAAATCCCTCCCAGGATCCCATAGATGGACACCCATTCACTTTTTTTAAGAGTTCCGTGTAAAGATATTGCCTATCTTAAATTTATTATCGAATCCTATGAAGGAATGGCTGTGGTAAGGACGATAGACCCTGATCAGGCGATTGTGGAATTGATGATCGCACCGGGTTGGGAGGAAGAGGTGGAGAGAGTTTTAGAGGCTCTCCGGAAAGAGATTTCGATAGAGGAAGTCCACGAGGAGGAATCGAATGGAGAGAGATCTTAACTTCCAGAAGATATTGAAGGGAGCCCTAAAGGAAGGCGGAGAATTCTCAGAGCTCTACCTGGAGGAGACCCATTCGACCTTCATTGTATGTGAGGAAAATCGAATTGAGAGAATGATCTCCGGTCAGGATCTGGGTGCAGGATTGCGCGTCCTCCACAAAGGAAGAACATTTTATAGTTTTACCAATCGAATCACTGAAAAAGACCTCCTTCAGTTGGCAGATCTCCTCTCTCATTCGATCAGAGAGGAAAAAGGAGAGAAAGAAGGTGTGATCCCTCCTCAGAGTCCCTCTCCTCAGCTTATGACCTTTCCTTCTCCCTCTCTCATTGAAAAAGACCCTGATGGAATTTCTGTTTATGAAAAGGTGTCGATGGTGAAAAGGGCAAATGATTTAGCCCGAAGGCTTGACCCTCGAATTCAACAAGTGAAAGTCCTTTATCGAGACTACACCCAAAATCTTACCATAATGAATTCGGAGGGAAGATGGGTGGAAGGGACAAGAAAGGGAATCCTTTTTTCTGTGCAGGTCGTCTCCAAAAAAGACGACCTCATTCAAACGGGATATGAACCTGTAGGAGGGACAATGGGATTTGAACTCTTTGACCAGCATTCTCCAGAAGAGATTGCCGAAGGAGCGGCCAAAAGATCTCTGATGATGTTATCCGCAAGATTGGCTCCCATGGGAAGAATGACCGTGGTCCTTTCGAGTGAGGCAGGAGGAACGATGATTCATGAAGCGGTAGGGCATGGCCTTGAGGCCGATCTGGTTCAACAAGGACTTTCGGTTTACTCCAATCGAATAGGCGAACAGGTGGCCTCTTCACTCATTACGGTAGTCGATGATCCTACATTGCCGAATAGGAGAGGTTCTTATGGATTCGATGATGAGGGGGTGCCTTCCCAGAGGACCGTCTTAATCGAGGGAGGAATTTTGAAAGGATATCTCTACGACCGCTTGACCGCCCTTAAAGCAGGGGTTTCTTCTACAGGGAATGGAAGAAGAGAATCCTATCATCATAAGCCAATCCCGAGAATGAGCAACACCTTAATTCTTCCTGGAAAGATGAAGCCTGAAGAGATTATTCACTCTGTGGAGAAAGGGTTATGGGTGAAGAAGATGGGAGGTGGGGAGGTCAATACAGTCAATGGAGATTTTGTTTTTGAAGTCAATGAAGGATATCTCATTGAAAAAGGAGAGATTGGAGAACCTGTCCGGGGTGCTATTCTCATTGGAAATGGCCCCCAGATCCTCAGAGAGATCGATATGGTGGGGGAGGATCTTGGGTTTGGGATAGGGACCTGTGGAAAAGATGGTCAAGGAGTTCCAGTTTCGGATGCTCAACCCACTCTCAGGATTCCAGAAATTATCGTCGGTGGCCGGGAACCATTCCATTGATGAAAAAGGATTTATTCTTTCTGAGAGGCCTTCTCTATGATTTCTGCCTTCACCTTTGAGATTCTTTGTCCAAACATCTCTATAATCTGAAGTCTCTTGCCCTCCACCTCCACGGTGTCACCCACCTGGGGAATCTTCTGTAACATTGTCATCAAGAATCCCCCTAAGGTCTCATATTCAGGGGAGTCAGGAAGAGAGATATGATAATCCTCTTTTAAGTCCCTTAAGGCAATCGATGCGTCAATTAAAAAAGTTCCGTCCTTGAGTTGAACCACCGGACTTTCAATATCATATTCATCTCGAATTTCTCCCACCAATTCTTCAAGGAGATCCTCTATCGTCACAAGACCCGAGATGCCTCCATACTCATCCACCAAGAAGGCCATGTGGGTTCTTCGTTTCTGCATCTCCCCCAAGAGAAGACTCAGCTTCATGGTCTCTGGAACGAAATAAGGAGGTTTCATAATTTTTCGAATATCCACCTGAGAGGTTTTGGTGAGAAGGGTTAAAAAATCCTTCGCATGGAGAACCCCACGGATATCCTGAAGATCCTTTCCATAGATAGGATAACGAGAAAATTGTTCTTCTTCAATCATCGTCCGGATTTCTTGAGGGGATTTATCAATCTGAATCCCTACGATTTGGGTGATAGGAACCATCACCTCCTTGGCCGACATGTCTGTAAATTCGAATACACTTTGGAGAATTTTTTCCTCTGTAGGATCAAACACCCCGTGCTTTCCCCCCTCTCTAATAAGCATCCTCACCTCCTCCTCAGTAATATAAGCCCTTTCTGTAAAGGGCTTTCTTCCGAAGGGACTGAGCACAAGGGAGGTGCTGAAAGTTAAGAATTTTACAAAGATGAAGGCCATCCTGGAGAATACATCAATCGTTCGGGCAGTGAAGAGGCCAATGGTTTCGGGATGTCTCAGAGCAATCGATTTTGGAACCAGCTCTCCGAAAATCACAGAGAAATAGGTAATCGAAAGAACCACCACTCCTATGGCAATTGGTTCTGCCCCTAAGGAGACAACCTTTATGGGAACCACCTGAAGGGCTGGTTTAAGAATCTTGATTGCGGTGGCTCCCCCAACAGCAGAAGCCAGAGCGCTCACAGCCGTGATCCCAATCTGGATGGTGGCTAAAAAACGGTCAGGTTCCTCCTTGAATTTAAGGAAGATCTTGGCCTTCTTATTTCCCGCTTCCACCAATTTTTGAATGCGACTCTTTCTTGCTGTGACCACAGCAATTTCTGTGCCTGCCAAATATCCATTTAAAAGGATCAGGAGTGCGATAAGCAATATTTCCTCAATGAGTTCTTCCATAAGAACCTCCATATTTCCCTTGAGGGGTAAGAAAGGGAAGAACCCTCAGAGAGTGGTTTACTCGACAGGATGAGGGGGGGTTAAAATTCGATTTTTTTAAGACGTTCAATGGCTTCCTTTAATCTTGATTCACCCACGGTGAGGGCTATTCGAATATATCCCTCTCCAGCTTCTCCAAATCCATTTCCTGGAGTCACTACAATTCCTGCTTTCTCAAGAAGCAAGGTGGCAAATTGAGCTGAAGTATATCCCCTTGGAATCTGAACCCACAGGTAGAAGGTTGCTTTAGGGGTTTCTACTTCTAATCCAATCTCTTTCAGTGCTTCAACCATTAGGTCTCTTCGTCTCTGGTAGATTTGAATGGTCTCGGGGATGGGGGTATCAAATTGGGTGAGCGCCAGAATTCCAGCCTCCTGGATTGCTTGAAATAGACCTGAATCGATATTGGTCTTGACCCTTCCCAACCCTCCAATGATCTGGCCATTTCCCACCGCAAAGCCGATTCTCCACCCTGTCATATTGAATGTCTTGGAAAGACTGTGAAACTCGATTCCTATTTCTTTTGCCCCTTCTACCTCGAAAAAGCTGAGGGGACGATATCCATCAAAAGCCAATTCAGAATAGGCCGCATCGTGACAAACAATAATCTGGTATCGGTGGGCAAAGGCGACCACCTCTTGGAAGAAGGACCTTTCTGCAACGGCTGCGGTGGGATTATTGGGGTAGTTCAGGAAAAGAAGCTTTGCCTTCAGGGCTACCTCTTCTGGAATTTCTGAAAGGTTTGGAAGAAAGTCATTCTCTTTGAGGAGGGGAAGAAAGTAAGGAGTTCCTCCTGCAAAGAGAGTAGAAACGCGGTAGACCGGATATCCCGGCGTGGGCACAAGGACATAATCCCCTGGATTGACAAAAGCAAGGGGAAGATGGGCAATGCCTTCTTTCGATCCGATGAGGGTCAGAATCTCGGTTTCCGGATCAAAAGCAAGATGAAATCTTTTCTCGAACCATTGGGCCACCGCTCTCCGAAATTCAATCATTCCTTCGTAAGAAGGATAACGATGATTCTTGGGATCCTCAGAAGCTTTTTGGAGTTTTTCAATAATGGGTTTAGGGGTAGGAAGATCGGGATCCCCAACCCCGAGATCGATAAGGTCCATTCCTTTTTTCTTCATCTCGGCTTTCTTCTTATCAATTTCAGCAAAAAGATAGGGGGGAATTTGATGGATGCGGTTGGCATATTCAATCTTCATCTTTCTTCCTTTCTTCCCGGTTTTTAAGAGGATTTCGAAGATATATCTTATGGGTTTTTCCGCAGAAATTCAAGGGAAAAGGGAGTTCCTTCAGGGGGAAAGAGGAAAGGAAGAGTTCCAGAAAAAGAGCAGGGGTAATTTATATTGACATCATTCCTTCTTCCTATCATAATTTAAAAGCGATTCGGGGAAAATGGTCTTATGAAAAAGAGATCCTTTCTATTTCCTTTTTTAATCCCCCCTATTTTTCTTTTCTTTTTCGGATGTGCAGGTCGGGACAAAGAGATAAAAACCATCAAGGGGGATCCGGAGCTCCTTTACAAACAGGGTTTGGTCCAGTTCAATAAAAGAAATTACTCCGAGGCTTTGAAAATATTCGAGCAGATCAAGTCGAGCTTTCCCGATAGTCCCCCCTACACTCTCTGGGCAGAGCTAAAGATTGGAGACTGTCATTTTTTTAAAGAGGAATATGTAGAAGCGATAGCCGCCTATGAAGAATTTAAGAAGGCCCATCCCACTCATGAGGAGATTCCTTATGTCTATTATCAAATTGGGATGTCCTACTTTCTTCAAATGCGAGGTGAAGATCGGGATCAGACCCATGCCCGAAAAGCCCTCTCCACCTTTGAATATTTAATCAAAAATTTTCCTCCAAGTCTCTTTACGGAGAAGGCCAAGGAGAAGGTAAAGGTCTGCAGAAGGCAACTTGCTGCTCATGAATTCTATATTGGGAACTTCTACTTTAAAGAACGTAAATATCAAGCCGCCGTAGCTCGATTGGAGGGCTTGCTCCAAAGCTTCCCAGATCATGATGGACAGGATAAGACGCTCTATCTCTTAGGAAAATGTTATCTTGAGCTTCATCAACCAGAGAAGGCCAGAGAGGTGTTTCAGAAGATTGTTGATGGATATCCTAAGAGCTCTTACTTCAAAGAAGCCAAAGGGATTCTTGATTGGACAGCCCAAGAGAATCAACCTCCCCAAAGAACTCGGTCCATGGTGCCCCAAGAGAAAGCAGAGGAACTCAGGCCTTCTTCTCTCATCCGATTTGAAGAAGAAGGTCGGAGGCTTCTTTCCTTTCGAGATGAAAAGCAAGATCAATCCCTTCAAACACCTCCCCTGGAGATCGAGTTAAAACCAGAGGAAGAGAAGAGAACCTTCCTTTTAGCCCAAACCTCCACGAAAATAAATGGAACGAAATCTCAAAAAGAGCCTTCCGGGGGAATTCCATTTTCAAAGGAGGAGGATTTTCACCATCCCATTGAGATTACTTCGGACCGAGTGGAAGGTTATCTAAAAGAAAATCTTATTGTTTTTAGAGGAAATGTAATAGCCCGCCAGAAAGAGATGGTGATATATTGTGATGCTTTGGAGGCTATCCTAGTTGAAGATGGAAAGGGCATTGAGAGGGTGATCGCAAGCGGAAATGTTAAGCTTCGGCAAGGAACTCGGTTAGCCAGTAGTGAAAAAGCCACATTCTATAATCGTGAGCAGAAGATTATCCTCACGGGAAATCCCGTGGTCTCCGAGGATGAGAACATGGTCTCAGGAGAGGAAATCATTGTCTATCTCGAAAAGAATCGAGTCGAAGTGAAAGGAGGATTCGAAAGGAGAGGAAAGGTAAGAATCGTTCCCAAAGAAGAGTTGGAAAAAACCAGATAAACAAACCTGGATAAGTTTGACAAATTAAAAAAAATCTAATAATATAAATAATTTGTATTCACAAAAAATTTATGTTTGAAAGTCTATCAGCCAAATTAGACTCCATCTTTAAGAAATTAAGGGGCCGCGGAAAATTAACGGAGGACAATATCCAGGAGGCCTTGAAAGAAGTCAGGATTGCACTTCTTGAGGCTGATGTTCATTTTAAAATCGTTAAGGACTTCATTCAGTCTGTCCAGCAAAGGGCGATTGGCCAGGAAGTCATGGAGAGCTTAACTCCTGCCCAGCAGCTTATTAAGATCGTAAAGGAGGAATTGACTTCCCTGATGGGAGACGAGGAACAGAAGATCAATCTTTCAGGAAGTCCTCCCGTCCCAATTATGCTCGTGGGTCTCCATGGATCCGGAAAGACGACCACCGCGGCTAAACTTGCCCGATATTTTCAAGAAAGAAAGAAAAGGCCCTACTTGGTTCCTGCGGACGTTTATCGCCCCGCGGCCATTGAGCAGCTCCAAAAATTAGGAAGAGAGTTAAAGGTCGACTTTTACCAACCCAACCCGGAGCAGAGCCCTCTCGAGATCTGCCTTAAAGCGAAAGAGATTGCCATAAAAGGAGGGTATGATTTACTTCTCATCGATACGGCTGGAAGACTTCATATTGATGAAGCCCTCATGCTTGAGCTCCGAGAAATTAAATCTCGTCTCCAACCCAGAGAGGTCATCTTGGTGGCCGATGCCATGACCGGCCAAGATGCAGTCCATATCGCTAAGAATTTTAATGATCGTTTGGGCATTGACGGAGTCATTCTGACAAAAATGGACGGAGATGCACGAGGAGGAGCGGCCCTCTCCATTCGTGCAGTCACTCAAAAACCGATCAAATTCATTGGAGTGGGAGAAAAGCTGGATGCCCTGGAGGTTTTTCATCCGGATCGGATGGCCTCGAGAATCTTAGGGATGGGTGATGTCTTAAGTCTGATCGAGAAGGCCGAAGCTCTCTACGATGAGAAAAAGGCTAAAGAGCTTGAACGAAAGATCCGTAAGGATTCTTTTACCCTGGAAGATTTTCGGGATCAACTCCGTCAGGTTCGTAAGATGGGCTCCCTCGAGTCGATTTTGAGCCTGATCCCCGGGATTTCAAAAAAGGTAAAAGGGATGGCCGATCTGGAATTGGATGAGAAGAAATTGATCAGGGTAGAAGCTATCATTAACTCCATGACTCCTCAGGAAAGAGCCAATGTCGCTATCATCAATGGAAGTAGAAGGCTTCGAATTGCCAAGGGAAGTGGAACGACCGTTCAAGAGGTGAATCAGCTCTTAAAACAATATCTCCAAGCCAAGAAGATGATGAAACGTTTTGCTCAACTGGAGAAGAAGGGAATTCGTGGAGGAAGAATTCCTTCCCTCTGGGGTTCTTAAATTGGGGAAGGATGAATCGAGACAAAGAAAGGAGGTGGTCAAAGAGATCATGGCTGTATCAATGAGACTAATGAGATTTGGAGAAAAGAAGAGACCCTTTTATCGAATTGTGGTTTCAGATCGTCGTTCTCCAAGAGACGGAAGATTTATTGAACAGATTGGGACATACGATCCCCATCAGGATCCTGCAGAGGTTCGCCTCAAAGAAGAACGAGCGATCGATTGGTTGAAAAAAGGAGCTCAACCAACGGCCACCGTTCGCCAACTTTTAATTCGCTCGGGAATCTATAAAAAGTGGGCTGAACGTCCATAGAGGAAAAGACCTTTTCCCATTGGGGTTGATTTTGAGGAATCTCATTCAGAGATGTTGACTCTAAGTGGAGGTGGATTATGACAACGAAAGAATTAATCGAGTATATTGCAAAGGCTTTAGTGGATCATCCTGACCAAGTAAGAGTGTCTGAAATCGAAGGGGAGAAAACCTCTGTCATTGAACTTTCAGTGGCAAAAGAGGACCTGGGAAAAGTCATTGGGAAACAGGGGAGAACGGCAAGAGCGATTCGGGTGATCTTGGGAGCGGCTTCTGCCAATCTGGGAAAACATTCGGTATTAGAGATTATCGAATAAATAGCCGCAAAGCCTCATAAAAGAATTTAAAAAGAAGATTGTTCCTCTGGCCCCAAGAGAAACATAAATGGACAATCCATGAGAGAAACCGATTTTTGCCTGGTCGGA
>JBDOIB010000317.1:0-6286 GCA_041082155.1 Thermodesulfobacteriota bacterium
GAACAGATTGACTATATTAATGCCCATGGAACCTCTACCCCCTTGAATGATGTCACCGAGACCATTGCCATCAAAACCGTTTTTGGAGAACATGCGAAGAAGATTCCGATCAGTGCGACCAAATCCATGACAGGTCATCTCCTCGGAGCGGCTGGAAGCACGGAGGCCATCTTTACAATCCTGAGTATTCGAGATGGCATCCTTCCTCCTACCATCAATTATGAGGAACCCGATCCAGAGTGCGATTTGGATTACGTTCCAAACCAGGCCCGAAAGCAATCGATCCGGGTAGGGATGTCGAACGCCTTTGGATTTGGGGGAACGAACGCCACCCTGATCTTTAAAAAATTTGAAGGATAGAAGATGCAAATCGGTCTGGCTTGTGATCACGCAGGGTTTGAACTTAAGGAAGAGTTAAAAGCCTTCCTAAAAACCCAGGGATACGACCCCCTGGATATGGGAACGTTTAATGAAGACTCTGTGGATTATCCAGATTTTGGAATGCAGGTGGCAGAGAAGGTCTCCCGGGGAGCCCTAAAGCGGGGGATCTTGATCTGCGGGACTGGTATCGGAATGTCGATTGTCGCTAATAAATTTCGAGGAGTAAGGGCCTCACTCGTTCACGATCTCTATTCGGCTCGCCTTAGCCGGGAACACACCGATGCCAATGTGCTCGTTCTGGGAGGTCGGATGATCGGAAAAGATCTGGCTAAAGAGATTGTACGGACATGGCTCGAGACTCCCTTTGCAGGAGGAAGACATCAGAGACGTTTAGAGAAGATCGAAGCCTTAGAGAGAAGAAATTTCAAAATTTAAATTGAAATTTATTGTCCTGAATTTTTTCCAAATGGCTCGCCCTTGAAAACCAAAGGAGAGAAAAAGAAGAATCGAAGTAGACCTTCCTGGGATGAATATTTCATGGATATCACCCATCTCGTTGCGAAGCGCTCGACCTGCTTGCGTCGACAGGTGGGTGCCCTTCTGGTCATGGACAAGAAGATTCTGGCCACAGGATATAACGGAGCTCCTTCAAGGCTTGATCACTGTCTGGAGATTGGCTGCCTTCGTGAGAAGATGGGGATTCCTTCGGGAGAACGTCATGAACTCTGTCGGGGGCTTCATGCAGAACAGAATGCCATCATTCAAGCGGCCTATCATGGGGTTCAAATTCGGGGGGCGACGCTCTATTCCACCCACCATCCCTGCATCATCTGCACAAAGATGATCATCAATGCCGGGATTAAACGGATCGTTTACGAAGAAGGTTATGCCGATCCTTTGGCACGCCAGATGTTAAAGGAAGCGGCCTTAAAGGTTGAATCGTTTGATCGGAAACGTCCGAGGAAGAAAAAAGAAATGTAGCTCAGCTTCTTTAAGCGACGCCCCCATTTCAGGATTCTCTTATGAAATGTCCTTTTTGTGGTCATCTTGAGAGTAAGGTGGTTGATTCCCGACTTGGGAAGGATAAAGAGACGATCCGGCGAAGAAGGGAGTGTATTCAGTGTAAGAAGCGTTTCACCACCACAGAAAGGACGGAAGACACCCTTCCTCTGGTCATTAAGAAGGATGGTCGAAGGGAACCCTTCAATCGAATGAAGATCTTCAATGGCCTCAAGAAGGCCTGTGAAAAGAGACCGATTAGTATCAATCTGATCGAAAAGATTGTGAATCGCATCGAATCCTATTTTATGGAGAAGGGGGATCGAGAGATTAAAAGTTCCGAAATCGGAGAGAAGGTAATGGAGGAACTCCATCGGTTGGATGCGGTCGCTTATGTGAGATTCGCTTCTGTCTACCGACAGTTTAAAGATATCCAGGAATTCATGGATGAGCTCAAAGAACTTCTCGGAAACCGGGAAGAAGTGAAGAAAAAGTCGTGAGATGAGAGGCAAAGATGAATTCTGGATGATGAAGGTCCTTCACCTCGCCGAGAAGGGAAGAGGGAGAACCTCCCCCAATCCCATGGTTGGAGCAATTCTGATCAGGGATGAAATGATTGCGGGAGAAGGGTATCACCAGAAAGCAGGAACCCCTCATGCAGAAATATTAGCCATTCAAAAAGCAGGAGAGAGGGCTAAAGGGGGTACCCTTTATATCAATCTCGAACCATGTATCCATTATGGAAGGACTCCCCCCTGTGTTCCAGCTATATTCGAAGCAGGAATAAGAAGAGTCGTTATAGGAATGGAGGATCCCAACCCATTAGTCCAAGGGAAAGGAATCAAAGCACTAAAGGAGGCAGGCCTCCAGGTTGAGGTCGGAGTTTTGGAGAAGGAGTGTCAGAGGTTGAATGAATCCTTCTCAAAATATATATTAAAAAGAGAACCCTTTGTGATATTGAAGATCGCAGCCACCTTAGATGGGAGAATCGCTACAAGAACTGGAGAGTCTCAATGGATTACTGGGGAGGAATCCAGGAGGTTTGTTCATCGACTAAGAGATCAGGTGGATGGGGTGGTGGTGGGGATTGGAACCATTATGAAGGATGATCCTCTCCTAACCACTCGATTACCAGGAGGGAGGGATCCTTTCAGGATTATCCTCGACAGTGAGTTAAGAATTCCCGAGAATGCGAGGGTGTTTGGATCTAATCCGGAAAGAGTAATTTTAGCCACGACCCAACGGGCTCCCAAAGAAAAACTGGAACGTCTCGAGCAAAAGGTGGGGCGAATCCTTATCTGTGATTCCAGAAAAGGAAAGGTGGATCTAAAAATACTTCTCTCAAAATTGGGAGAGATGGAAATTACGAGCCTTCTGGTGGAGGGTGGAAGCCAAGTCAACGGCGCCTTCTTTGACGAAAGGCTTATGGATAAGGTTTTCCTGTTTCTCTCTCCAAAATGGTTTGGAGACCCCCTTGCCCTTGGAATTTTTAGTGGAAAGGGAGTGGAGGAACTCCAGAAGGTCCTTCCCTTAAAAGAAATCACCCTCCGTAGAATAGGGGAAGATCTTCTTGTGGAAGGTTATCCAGAGAAGAATTAGGAGAAATGTTTACCGGGATCGTTGAGGAGAAAGGAAAAGTAATAAAAGTGGAGGCCCGAGGAAGGGGGAAAAGGTTAACCCTTCAGCTTCCTCCTTTATTGACAGACATCCAACCGGGTGATAGTATTAATATTAATGGAGTTTGTTTGACCGTCACCGAAAAAAGAGAAGGCACCTTTCAATGTGATCTCTCTTATGAGACATTGGCCAGATCTGCTTTAGGGGAATTAAAGGAGGGAGACTGGGTCAATCTGGAAAGGGCCTTGAGACTTACTGATCGGCTGGGAGGCCATATCGTCACAGGGCATATTGACGGAATTGGAACGATTATCGAAAGGAGAAAAGAAGGAGATTTCATCACACTAAAAGTGAGACTTCCAGAGGAGATTCTTCCCTATGTCGTTCCTAAAGGATCCATTGCGATGGATGGGGTAAGTTTAACGGTAAACGAATTAAGAGACGATGAGGTAGAGCTCACCCTTATTCCTTTTACCCTTGAGAAGACAAATTTAATGGAGAAGAACGTGGGGGATCGGGTCAATATTGAAGCAGATATTTTAGGGAAGTATGTCGAAAGAATATTAAGCTATAGAGAAAAAAGGTCTGAAGGAATCAGCCTTTCTTTTTTAAAAGAGCATGGGTTCATAAAGGAGGATTGAGGAGAGAATGATCAGTACCATTGAAGAGGCTATAGAGGATATCCGTCAGGGAAAGATGGTGATCCTGGTGGATGATGAGGATCGTGAAAATGAGGGTGACCTGACCATTGCCGCTGAGAAGGTGACACCGGAGGCCATCAATTTTATGGCCAAATATGGAAGGGGACTGATCTGTCTATCCCTCACCGAAGAAAGAATCAATGAACTTCGTCTCCCTATGATGGTCTCTGAGAACACCTCACGTTTCCAGACGGCCTTTACCGTTTCCATCGATGCAAGACATGGTGTGACGACTGGAATCTCTGCAGCGGATCGAGCGAAGACCATTTTGACCGCAGTGGACGACCGAACTCAACCTGAAGATCTGGTCTCCCCGGGACATGTCTTCCCGTTAAGAGCCAGAAAAGGAGGGGTTCTGGTCAGGGCCGGTCAGACCGAGGGCTCTGTGGATTTAGCCAGACTGGCAGGGCTTAAACCGGCAGGCGTAATCTGTGAAATCATGAATGATGATGGAACGATGGCTCGAATGCCAGAGCTCCAGGTCTTTGCTAAACAACATGGACTGAAGATCATTACCATTGCCGATCTCATCAAGTACCGGTTGAGGAAAGAACGATTGGTCAGGCGGGTGGCGGAAGCTAAGATTCCTACAAAATATGGAGGTCTCTTCACTGCCATTGCTTATGAAAATGATGTCGATCCTTACCATCACTTAGCTCTGGTCAAAGGAGAGATCAGGCCCGAGGATGAAGTCTTGGTTAGGGTTCATTCTCAATGTTTGACGGGAGATGTTTTTGGATCGAAGCGGTGTGATTGTGAGGAACAGCTTCATACGGCAATGGCCATGGTAGAAAGAGAAGGAAAAGGTGTGATTGTGTACATGAGACAGGAAGGTCGAGGGATCGGATTAGTGAATAAATTAAAGGCTTATTGCCTCCAGGATATGGGGAAGGATACGGTCGAGGCCAATGAAGCCCTGGGATTCAAGCCTGATATGAGGGATTATGGCATCGGTGCCCAAATTTTAGTTGATCTGGGCCTTCATAAGATTCGACTGATGACCAATAACCCAAGGAAGATCAAGGGGTTGGAAGGATATGGAATTAAGGTGGTCGAGCGGGTACCCATCGAGATCAAACCGAGCCAGGAAAACATCGAGTATCTAAAGACAAAAGCGAGAAAGATGGGGCATCTTCTCTCTATCTCCTCTAAAGAATAAGATGAAGGAAAGGAGAAAGGAATGGTGAAAACCGTTGAAGGGAGATTGGTAGCCAAGGGACTCAAGTTCGGGATCGTCTTGAGCCGGTTCAACAACTTCATCAGTGAACGTCTTTTAGAAGGAGCCCTGGATGCATTAAAAAGAAGCGGTGCAGAAGAGGCCGATTGCTGTGTCGTCCGTGTCCCAGGAGCTTTTGAGATCCCCTTAATAGCGAAGAAACTGGCCAAAGAGAAACGCTTTGATGCCATTATTTGCCTGGGATGTGTAATCCGAGGGGCAACCCCCCATTTTGAATACATTGCACAGGAAGTCACCAAAGGAATTGCCCATCTAGCCCTGGAGAGCGAAATCCCAATTGCTTTTGGAGTCCTCATTACAGATACGATTGAACAGGCGATTGAGCGGGCGGGTACAAAGGTTGGAAATAAAGGATTTGATGCGGCGATGGCCGCCATCGAAATGGCGAATCTCATGAAGGAAATTGAAAAAGGATAAAGGAAGGTTTGGGGAAAAGAAGGCGATCGAGGGAGTTTGCTCTTCAAGTTCTTTATCAATTAGAAATCAATCCTCAAGAGATTCCTAAAGCTCTTGAACATATCAGGACCCATGCTTCCTCTGGTTCAGATGACATCGAATTTACAGAACGTATTGTGAGTGGGGTGAGGAAGCATCTTCAGGAAATTGACCATCTTCTTGAAAATTACCTGCAACACTGGCGCTTGGATCGCTTGAGTTCCATAGACCGTAATATCCTCCGTCTGGCCCTATTTGAACTCCTCTACTGTGAGGATATTCCACCAAAAGTAACCATTAATGAGGCTATTGATTTAGGAAAGAAGTATGGAACAGAGGATTCAGGTGCCTTTATCAACGGAATTTTGGATAGGATCCAGAATGAAGTTGTCAAAAAACCATTGTAAAAATTTAGAGATTTAGACCTTATGGATATTATTCTTTCAAATGATGAAGTGGATCTTCACGAGTGTGAGGTTCTGGTCTGCGGGTTTTTTGAAGATGAGAGGCCTCTCAGAGGATCCTGTGGCTGGGTCGACTGGAGGCTCAATGGAAGGATTTCGCATTTTTTGAAGGAGAAGAAAATAACAGGAAAGTGGGAAGAAGTCATCCTGATTCCCACTCAGGGAAGAATCCAATCTCCTTTTCTTCTTCTTTTTGGCCTCGGAAAAGTAAGAGATTATAGTTATCTCAGGGTAAGAGAGATCGTCCCTTTCCTGTTAAAGCCCATTAAAAAACTTTCTGTTTCTAAGGTCTGTTTTTCTTTACCCTATCACGAAGACTACCATGTCGATTGTGGAAAGTTGATTGAGGTGCTTCTTGAAGGGATGGCAGACTGTTTAGAATTTGAATCCTATGCTGCGGACCAGGAATGGATCAAGAATCTAAAACTTTTCTTTGGTGAGGGAGAGGAGCG
>JBDOIB010000341.1:0-14273 GCA_041082155.1 Thermodesulfobacteriota bacterium
TCCGGTATTTTAGAGATGAATATGAAGCCCATATCCAGGAGAAGAGATGTCCAGCGAAATTTTGCAGGGAGCTTATCTCGTTTTCTATCCATCCTGAGAAATGTACAGGGTGCGGGGCCTGTGCAAAGGTCTGTCCCAATCAGGCGATCACGGGAGAGAGGAAGAAGGTTCACATTCTGGATAGCCAGAAATGCGTCAAATGCAGGGCTTGTTTGGAGGCCTGTAAATTTGATGCAGTGATAATAGAATGAATTGGAGTAATAGAAAAAAGATATGCTCTCTTTAACCCTTAATGGGAAAAAGATAAGAGGAAGAGAAGGTTCCACCCTCCTGGAGCTATGTCGAGAGAAAGGGATTTCTGTCCCGACCCTTTGCTACCATCCTGATCTTTCACCACAAGGTTCCTGCCGGCTATGCACGGTAGAGGTGTTTAAGGATGGGAAACGTCGCATGGTGACAGCCTGCAACTTCCCTGTTCAATCAGGGATTGAGGTCTGGACCCATTCTCCCTCTGTCCTTCGGGTTCGGCGTCTCCTCATCGAACTCCTTTTGGCTCGGTGTCCGGAGGCAAAGGTCCTTCAGAGCCTCGCAAGGGAGTTGGGGCTGGAGACAACTCGTTTTACTACAAAAGATCCTAAGGAAAGGTGTATCCTCTGTGGGCTCTGTATTCGAACCTGTCGGGAGATCGTTGGGGCAAACGCCATCGGCTTTTCTCAAAGAGGAACATTCAAGAAGGTCAGCCCTCCCTTTGAGGTGGATTCAGATCAATGTATCGCTTGTGGAGCATGTGAATTTATCTGTCCCACAGGGGCTATCCAGATGGAGATGGATCGAATTCGAAAGATCAAAAATTCCGACACAGGAACGAAGCGTTATTGTCGATATATGCGTTTAGGTGTGATCGATTTTATGATCTGTTCAAATGGCTTTGAATGTTGGCGCTGTGACTTGGATCAAAGGATGGAAGACCAATTCCCTCCCCATCCGGCTTTTGCCCTGAAACCTGCAAAGAAGACAAGGCCCTTCGAGATAGAGTCTTTTATCTTTCATCCCAACCTTTTCTATGACGAGCAACACCTCTGGTTCAAACCGATGGACTCGTGGATCAAAGTGGGACTCGATGGTCTTTCTTCGTTTTTTGCCCTTGCGGCTGATTCCATCCGGCTTCCTTCGGAAGGGAAAGACATCCGAGAAGGAGAGGGGTTCGCTGAGTTTATTCAAGAAGATAAAAAAGTCATCTTTGTTTCTCCCATCTCGGGAAAGATTATTGGAGTGAATCGGGAGGTATTAGAGTCCCCTTCATTGGCTTGGCGAGATCCCTATCATCGAGGATGGTTACTCATCATCCAACCTGAAGAGAAAGAAAAAATTTATGAGCTCTACTCGGGAGAAAGAGCGAAGGAGTGGTTTACCAAGGGAACACAACAGATGAAACCCATCTTAGAGGATCCGGGAAAAACAGGATCTTTAAAAGATAAAGAGAGTTGGAGGAAAGAAGAGATACAAAAGAAATGGAATTCCTTGAGCAGGATTTTATTTTCCAATAGACCCTAATTCTTAATGGAATGGCGGAATTCATGAAATCGATGGAGGAACTGAAAGAAGAGAGGGTGGTTCTTGGCAATGAAGCGATTGCTCGAGGGGTGGTAGAAAGCGGGTGTCACTTCTTTGCGGCTTATCCTGGAACGCCCAGTTCAGAAATCCTTCCTGCGATCGTTCGGTTTAAAAAAGAGAATAATCTCGACATTTATATCGAGTGGTCCACCAATGAGAAGGTAGCCTTCGAAAATGCACTGGTAGCTTCTTATACGGGTAAACGGGCTGCTGTGGCCATGAAGCAGGTGGGCCTTAATGTGGCCACCGATCCTCTGATGAGTGCTGCCTATATTGGAACGATTGGAGGGTTTGTAATTATCAGTTGTGATGATCCGGGACCTTACTCTTCCCAGACCGAACAGGATACTCGATTTTTGGCGATGTTTGCCAAAGTCCCTGTCTTCGATCCGGCCAGTCCAAAAGAAGCCCAGGAGATGATTCCCATTGCCTTTGAGCTTTCCGAAAAGTATCAGATTCCGGTCATTCTAAGGCCGGTATTACGAGTCTCCCATGCCCAACAGAAGATTCTATTCCATCCAATTCGAAGGATAGAAAGAAAGGCCCATTTTATCCACCAACCTCAACGCTGGAGCGCGACCCCCAGATTCCGGTTTATCCTCCATAAACAGCTCAATCAGAAACTCAGGAACATTGCGGAAGAACTCAACGGGATGACCCATCTTAACTTTATTGAGAATGACCGAGAGAAAGCGACCTTTGGAATTATTGCGAGCGGAATCGGGTATGCGATTGCTCGAGATGTGCTTTTAGAACTTGGCTTAGAGAAGGAGATTCCCATCCTGAAGATAGGAACTCCCTTCCCTCTCCCCTCAGAGCGAGTAGAAGCCTTTATTGAAAAATGCGAGGAGGTCTTAATTCTTGAAGAGACCGAACCCGTGATCGAGCTTCAAATCCGGGATAAATCAAAGGTGCATGGAAGGCTGGATGGTTTTATTCCTAATGAAGGAGAGATGCTTCCAGAAGTGATCACCCAAGTGATTGTCGAATTCTGTCGGAAGCTTTCCATCCCTGTAGAAGAAACTCCGTTGAGTACCCCTTTAGAAAAGTTGGTCGCCGATCTTGGGATCCCAATCCGTCGTCCCACCCTCTGTTCCGGATGTCCTCATCGAGCCTCATTCTATGCCATTAAAAAGGCCTTTCCCGATGGGATTTTCCCAAGTGATATCGGGTGCTATACGCTCGGAATGAATCTCGAGGCTGTGGATACCTGCCACGATATGGGAGCAGCCATCACTTTTGCCAGCGGTCTTTATCACGCCTACCAACAGGATGGAAAAGAGGTTCCCATCATTGCTACGATTGGAGACTCGACTTTTTATCATTCCGGAGCTCCTGGACTCCTCAATGCCGTTTACAATGGGTCAAAGTTTATTTTAGTCATCCTGGACAACTCCATTGTGGCCATGACAGGGATGCAACCTACCCCTGAATCCGGAATCACAGCGGATGGCCACCCTGGCCGAGCCCTTTCAATTGAGGAGTTGGTGAAGGGATGTGGTGTGGAGTACCTTCGGGTAGTGAATCCTTATGACCTTCAAGGGATGATTCGAGAATTAAGGAAGGCCTATCGCTATACCAAGAGTCCTGAAGGAAGAGTGGCCGTTCTGATCGCCCGCTATCCCTGTATTACCTATCAGAAAGAACAGCTCAAGGTGAACCCCATTAAAGTGGATATTCGTCATGTTCCTCCTCCTGAGAAGGATCTCCCCCCTCTCAAAAGTAAGGCCTTGCCAAAAGAGTTTCTTCCCCTCTACAGGAGTAAGGTTTCTCCATGCCAGGGTGCCTGTCCCCTTCAGGTCGATGCAAGGGGCTATATTGAGTTGATCGCTCAAGGGAGATTTGATGAGGCATTGGCTCTGGTCCGGAAGAAGAACCCTTTCCCTGGAATCACCGGCAGACTCTGCGCCCGTCCATGTGAAAAGGTCTGTCGAAGAGGGAATCTGGATCAGCCTGTGGCCATTGATCTTCTGAAACGTTTCTTGGCGGATCGGGAAGAAGAACCCTTTACCCCTGCTCCTAAAGAAGAGAGGAAAGAGAGAGTCGCGATTATCGGTTCAGGCCCCTCGGGTTTGATGGCTGCCTATGAATTGAGGCTCAAAGGGTATCAGGTCACTATTTTTGAAGCTCTTCCATTTTTAGGCGGGACCCTCGCCATAGCGACCCCTCGGTTTCGATTGCCCAAAGATGTATTGGAAAGAGAGATTGGACTCATTCAAAGACTGGGAGCTGAAATTAAATTTGGGGTAAAAGTGGGGAAAGACCTTACCATAGAGGATTTGCGAAGAGAGGGATATCATTCCATTCTCATTGCCATCGGAGCTCATTTGCCCAAATCGGATCTCCCAAATTCTAAAGCCGAAGGGGTCATAGATTCTCTTCATTTTTTAAAAGGAGTGGCTCTGGGTGAGATCACTTCTCTTCCTCCCAGGGTTCTGGTTCTGGGAGGCACCGAAAGAGATATAGATGCAGCCCGAATGGCTTTAAGATTGGGAGCCAGAGAAGTTCATCTCTTTTTTAGTCGATCAAAAAAGGAAATCCCAGCCGATGCTTTGGAACTTAAGGAGGCTGAAAGGGAGGGGGTGATATTTCATTTCTTCTCCGTTCCGACAAAAATCCAGACCTCTAACGGGAAGGCCTCGGGAATCTCCTTTAAGACGGCTATCCTCGGCGAGCCAAGTAGCCTGGGAAGAAGAAGAGTCGCCTCTCTTCAGGGTCGAGAGAAAAGGATGAAGGCTGATTACATTATTACTTCACCTCAATACCTTCCGGAGCTCTCCAATTTAAGTGTGCCTTTAAAGGAGTCTATCTTGGGAACGATCCAGGTTGATCCAGAGACGCTCGAGACCTCCATGGAGGGAGTCTTTGCTGCAGGAGAGGCTGTTACAGGACCGAAGAATTTTATCGATGCGCTCGCCACGGGAAAAAAGGCAGCCCTTTCCATCGATCGATATATAAGGGGAGAGTCATTGAGGACGAATCGGGAAGAAGAGGGGATTCTCACTGAATTGGTCTCTGTTCCACTCGAACATCTTGAGCCCGAAGCGAGAATAGAAGAACCTATTCTTCCGGTGGAAGAAAGGGCCAAAGGGTTCAAAGAGGTTCGCCTGCTGCCAAAAGAGGAAGAAATCATCCGAGAAGCCAAACGATGCCTCCATTGCGGTTTGTGCTATCATTGTGATTTCTGTCTATGGGTATGCCCAGAAGGGGCCATTTCAAAAACAGAAGAGGGATATAGAATCGATTATGAAAAATGTTCCGGATGTCGAATTTGTGCAGAGGGGTGCCCTACTTCAACAATTGAGATGCCAAGGCTCGGGGCCTGCATCGGATGTGGATTCTGTATGAGGCGATTTGAATGTCCCTCTTTGATCCGGGGAGAGGATGGCCGGATCAAGATTGACCGACTTACCTGTGTGGATTGTGGCCTCTGTTTACAGGTTTGTGCTCAAGGGGCTATTTATCCGGTGAGATCATAATAGAAAAAATATGACCGATCAAAGGATGAATATACAGATGATTATTTCAGGGGTCGGAGGGCAAGGAGTCCTTCTGATTACTCGAATCTTTGCCTATTTTGCCTTAGAAGAGGGATATCCGATCATAGGGTCTGAAGATCATGGAATGAGCCAGAGGGGAGGTTCGGTGATGACCCATCTGAAGATTGGCCATTTTAATAGTCCCCTTGTAAAGAAAGGGAATGCAGACATTCTCCTTTCACTTGAAAAGAATGAGGCTTACAGAACACTTCCCTATCTTCGACCTTCAATCCACGGAAAGAATGGGGGTCTCTGTTTCATTAATGCTTCAGACCCTCACTATATGGACCCGAGAGTGGTGTCCTATTTAAAAGAAAAAGGGATCGAAATCCATATCTTTCCTGCAGAACATTTGGCCAAAGAGATGGGAATGCCTCAATCGATCAATATCGCCTTGATCGGATTTGCTACGGCTCATCCAAGATTCCCTTTCCCTTACGAAAAATTGAGAAGAGCCATTGAAAAGGTCACCCATCCCCGAGTTCGAGAGGTGAACCTGAGTATTTTTGAGAAGGCATCCTTTGAGGGGAAACATTGGTTAGGGAGAGGAACATAAGAATATTTATGAAAATTTGACAACTCCAAAAAAGGGATTAATATATTTGTGAATATCTAAAAGGAGTTAAGGATGAAGAAAAAGACCATCGCTGTTCTGGGAATTTCAATTCTTGCTCTTCTATTTGGCCTCTTCTTTTGCGTGGGGAAAGATAAGGCCAATTCGCTGCCCAAGAACGATAAGCTTCTCACGGCAAGATCCCTGGGTCAGGCCTTTGTGGAGGTGGCAAAGAAGGTTCAGCCCTGTGTTGTGAATATCACCACCGAGAAAACAATTACGATGAGACCCTGGGAGAGGTTTGGTGAAGACTTTTTCAAAGGGAGCCCTTTTGAGGAGTTCTTTAGGGGATTCGGTTTTACCCCGCGGGAGAAAGGAAAGGAGTACCGCCATAAACAGAGAAGTGCAGGTTCAGGGGTCATTGTGGATCCCGAAGGCTACATTCTGACCAACAACCATGTCATTGAGGGAGCGGATAAGATCAAGGTCCGCCTCAATGATGGAAGGGAGTTCATCGCCACGGTCAAAGGGCAGGATCCCAGAACGGATCTGGCTGTACTTCATATTAAAGCGAAGGATCTTCCGGTTGCTGTTCTGGGGGATTCTGATAAGCTCGAGGTTGGAGAATGGGCTATTGCTATAGGGAATCCTTTCGGGTTGGAACATACGGTCACTGTTGGGGTCATCAGTGCAAAAGGTCGCTCGGGGTTAGGGACCGGAACCTATGAAGATTTCATTCAAACCGATGCTTCCATCAATCCTGGTAACAGTGGTGGGCCGCTGGTCAACATTGATGGAGAGGTCATTGGAATCAATGCGATGATTATCCAGCCTGGAACTGGAATAGGGTTTGCCATTCCCATTAATATGGCCAAACAGATCTTGAGTGATCTGATCAAAAAGGGAAAGGTGACCCGTCCATGGTTAGGGATCAGTGTCCAGGACCTCTCACCCGAGTTGGCAGAACATTTCAAATTAAAGGAGAGGGAGGGGGCATTGATCTCTCAGGTCTATCCGGGAACAGGGGCAGAAAAGGCTGGCCTTGCTTCAGGGGATATCATTAAGTCAGTGGATGATAAGCCTATAAAGAATGTAAGCGAGCTGATTAAAGAGATTCAGAAAAAGAAGGTTGGTCAGAAGGTAAAGATCGAGGTTATTCGGGATGGGAAGCCCATGACCTTTGAGGTGACGACGTCGGAGATGCCCGAGAAGGCAGAATTACAAAAAGAGTATGAAAGCGAGGAAAAATTTGGGGCCAGGATTCAGGAGCTGAATCCTCAACTTGCAGCCCGATATAAGATTTCAGGAGTCAAACATGGAGTGGTTGTGATTGAGGTCCTGGAAGGGGGGCTTGCCGAAGAGATAGGGCTTCAAGAAGGGGATGTGATTCTTGAGATTAATAGAAAAAAGATAGAGAAGATAAAGGACTTTGAAAAGGCCATGAAAGAGGCCAGAGTAGAAAAAGGAATCCTCTTTCACATTCACCGGAGGGGAAGCAGCTTTTACCTTACCTTTAAGAAATAAAAATTATCCGACTGCCTTTACGTATCTCATTCTCAAATCAAAGAGGACATTATCTATAAATTTTTCTTCCTCTGGGGTGAGATTCCCTTTGGTCTTCTCTTTCAGCATCCCGATAAGGTCAATGGTCTGTTTGGCCAAAGGAAGGTTTTTAGACTGTTTTTGCGTGATGGGATCCTGGACTTCCCCTAACTGAATAAGGGCTGAAGTGGATAGTGAGAAGATAAAATTGATAAAGGTGATTTCAGGAAGAGGACCCTCTTCCTCTCTGCTTTCACTCTTCGGGGCCTCTTCTTTTAAGGTCTCCTCCTTTTTTTCTTTGATTTCTTCCTCTTTCCTTGCACTGAACCTTCTGTCTCTGACGGTGAAGCCTTTTTCCTCTTCATTTCTCTTCTCTTCAGCCATCTTTTCCTCCTTAAAAATATAATAAATTCAAGTACTTAGTTAAATATAGCTTGACAATCTAAATGGGATAGATTATATTATTAGCACTCTTTTTAAGAGAGTGCTAAAATCTGCCATTCGAGGTATATATTAATGTCAAATTTACCGGTTGTCAAAAATTCCTTAGAGACCTATCTGGCTCAAATCAATCAATTTCCCCTATTAACCCCTGAAGAGGAATTTCAGTTAGCCGTCAGGTATTATAAATACAAAGATATTGCTGCTGCCCACAAATTAATCACATCCAATCTTCGTTTTGTGGTGAAGGTGGCACTGGAGTATCGTTCCTATGGGGTTAAACTGGTCGATCTGATTCAGGAGGGAAATATCGGTCTGATGATGGCTGTAAAAAAGTTTAACCCCTATAAAGGATACCGATTTATTTCCTATGCGATCTGGTGGATTCGCGCCTATATTCAAAATTTTATTATTAAGACCTGGAGTCTCGTCAAGATCGGAACCACTCAGGCTCAGAAGAAACTTTTCTATAAGATTGGAAAGATTCGAAAGGCCTTGGAGTCCGGAGATGGAGATGAAAAGAAGTACGAGGTTTTAGCAAAGGATTTCGATGTAGCCAAAGAAGACATTATAGAGATGGAACAGCGGATGGCCTCAAGAGACCTTTCTTTAGATTCTCCTTTCGATGAGGAAGGGGAGCTCACCCATCTGGAACTCCTTCAAGAGGAGTCTCCAAATCAAGAGGAGATGCTTGCCAGACAGCAGGAAGAAGAAATCCGAGAGCGAGAGGTTCAAAAGGCCTTGAAACGTCTTAATGAGAAAGAGGCCTATGTGATTAAGCATCGAATCATGGCGGATGAACCTTTAACCCTTCAGGAGATTGGAAATCATCTCAAACTCTCTCGGGAAAGGGTAAGACAGATCGAAAGTGAGGCTCTTAAGAAACTCAGACGAGAAATCAGCTCCAGCCTTGCCATTCAGACCTGAAAGGAGAAAATGCCTATGCCTATTTACGAGTATCAATGTACTCAGTGTGAAGAGGTGTTTGAGATTTTCCAGAAAATAAATGAATCCCCTCAGGCCTCCTGTCCAAAATGTTCAGGACCCGCAAAAAAACTGATCTCGGCCACCAATTTTGTGTTGAAAGGCCCTGGCTTCTATGTGAATGATTATCCTTCAAAGAGTCGAAAAGAAGGGGAAAAGAGCGAGAAGCAGGAGGCCGAAAAAGGTAAGACCTCAAAGGGGGAAGATAAAAAAGCGGCTTAATGGGAGGAAGGGTGAGGAGAAACCCTTCCTTTAAATTTCAGCAGGTTTACAATTTCGTCAAGAATCCGGTCTGCCAGTTCCTCTTTCGTCATTAAGGGGAGGTCTTTTACTTCCCCTGAAGGAAAAAGAATTTTTACCTCATTGGTATCTCCCGCAAATCCTGCTCCGGGCTTGGTCACATCATTGACCACAATCATATCCAGGTTCTTCTCTAACAACTTTTTTCGGGCATTGGCAAGGAGGTCTTCGGTTTCGGCTGCAAACCCGACCAAGATTCGATTTCCTTTCTTTTTCCCTACCTCTTCAAGAATATCCTCTGTTCTCTCTAATTCTAATGAAAGAGAAGACGAGGTCTTTTTCAACTTCCCCGGGCTCACTTTTTTAGGGCGATAGTCGGATACGGCCGCGGCTTTAATCACAATAGAAGAACCTTCCAAGTGGGTAAGGACAACGTTCCTCATCTCTTCAGCGGTGGTGACCGAAAAAAGTTGAATATCCCCTCGAGGAGGAGGAAGGGCAGTTGGACCACTCACCAAAACAACCTCTGCTCCCCTTCGTCGGGCGACTTTTGCCAGGGCATAGCCCATCTTTCCAGAAGAACGATTGGTGATCAATCGAACAGGATCGATGGGTTCTTGAGTGGGCCCAGCCGTCACCAGGATTTTTTCTCCTTTGAGATCTTTGGGGGAGAAGATCTCTTTTATTTTTTCTAATACCTCATGGAGGTCAGCCAGTCGCCCTTTTCCATACCAATGACAGGCCAATTCCCCTTCTCCAGGCTCCATGAAGTGGTAACCTCTTTCTCTCAAGATTTGAATATTCTGCTGGAGGGCCCTATTCTCCCACATATTGACATTCATTGAAGGGACCAATAGGACAGGGGCTTTTGAGGCCATGACCATTGTAGTGAGAAAATCATCAGCTATTCCATGGGCAATCTTTCCGATGATATTTGCAGTCGCGGGAAGGATCACGATCAATTCAGCAAGATCTGCCAGTGTGACGTGACCGATCTTTGTCTCTTCAAGAAGAACAAAAGGATCCGTGACCACTGGATTTCCTGAGAGGGTTTGAAAGGTGAGAGGGGTAACGAATTGCTGAGCATTTTTCGTCATCACCACATGAACATGGGCTCCTTCTTTAACCAGAAGCCTTACAAACTCAGCAGCCTTGTAAGCCGCAATTCCACCCGTCACCCCTAAAACCATCTCTTTTCCCTGAAGCATAAATCCCTTATATCATAAAACCCCCTGATTCTCAATAGAAATTAGAGAGTAAGGGATAACCCTTCATAAAGTCATTCAGTGATGGATCCCTATTGACAAAAAAAGAATTAAGTATCATTCTTTAGTGGAGTTAAAAAGGGAATCATTCTATGTTAAGGAGGTTATGCCTTTTATGATTCGAGCATTCAATAAACATTATAAAAGAGCGATCGATTTGATTGAGAGGGCTTCACCCAGTGAAAAGATAGAGATGGCTGAAAGGATTCTCGAGTGGTTCAGAGAACTCCCCGAGGAATATCTGGTCTCTCTGGCCCTCTTTTTCAACGAGGTGATCGATGACCTTGGAGACGAAAGTTTAGAAAAGATCGATCTAAAGTTAAAAAGAAGGAGGAAGATCGAGGAGGAGGAGGAAGAAGAGGAAGAGGAATATGAGGAATACGAAGAAGAGGAAGAAGAGGATTACTACGAGGATGAAGATGAAGAGGATTATTAAGGGTTGTCTTTCTATTTTGAAGCAGGAATCGCTCGATGATAGGCCCAGCGCTCCATTCGTCCTATCTCCTCCTTCATGGTGATCGAAAGAGGAACAATATTTCCAGCCGCAATCACGATATCCTGCTCCGTAAGGGTTCTTCCTTCATGAAAGGCTTCAATCATTGCCCCATTGACCGCCTGTTCAATCTCAGCCCCATTAAATCCCTCCGTCACTTTGGCAAGCATATTTAAGTTCATTTTGGAAGGATCCACTCCGTTCTTTTTTAAATGAATCGAGAGGATGGACTTTCTTTCCTGAGGATTGGGGAGGGTCACAAAAAAGATTTGGTCGAAACGCCCTTTTCTTAAGACCTCAGGAGGAAGGAGTTCAATCACGTTGGCCGTTGCCGCAATAAAGACGAAGGCTTTCTTTTCCTGCATCCAGGTCAGGAATGAAGCAAAGACCCGAGACTGGGTTCCTCCGCCCGCCTTCTGGCTCTGGATACTGATGCCTGCCTCAATCTCGTCAATCCAGAGCACAGAGGGAGCTACGGTCTCTGCTGTTTGAAGGGCGATCTGTAATGCCTTTTCAGGTTCTCCTACTGTGCCGTCATAAAGTCTTGCCATATCGAGATGAAGGAGAGGAATTCCCCAAAAAGAAGCAAAGGCTTTCGCACAGAGACTCTTTCCACATCCCGAGACTCCTGTAATAAGGACTCCTTTGGGGAGTGGAACCCTTTGGCTTTTTCCATTCTGTCTCAATACCTCCGACCTCTTTCTCAACCAGTCTTTTAGATTTTCAAGCCCTCCGATCTCATCGAGGCTGGGTCGGTCGGTCACCAGTTTTAAGATTCCCGATTTCTTGATGAGTTGTCCTTTTTCTTCGATCACGATATCCACAATCGAAGGATCGAGATTGCTCATCCCGATCAGGGCACTTCGAAAAGCACGGGCCACTTGGTCGAGCGAAAGACCCAAAGCCGCTTTGATCATCCGTTCCTTTAATTCCGGTGTAAGAGACTCAGCCATTTTAGAGAATTGAGGAGAACTCCTCAGGACATGGTCTAAAATCCGTTCGATCTCGGTTACATCAGGCATAGGAAGTTCATAGATCACCATATCCCGGAAAAGTTCTTCTGGGACGATGATGACCGGAGCGACGATGAAAAGGGTGGAATATCGATTTCGAAGAGCCCGATGCACATCCTTCATTTTTCTGCCCAGAAGGGGATCATTCTTCATAAATGGGTGAATCCCTTCAAAAAGATAGAAGGCCTGGTCGGTCCGCCGAATCACCTGATCCAGAGCTTGGAAAGGATCTTTTGAATTCTCTATGGTTTCCTCTTCTCCCGTGAGGCCCTGAAAAGGATTCCAGATGAAACATTTGGGGCGGGGTTGAAAGGTGGTGGATAACTCTTTGAGAAGGGCCTCTACCCGATCCTCTTCGTCCGAGACAATATAGACAATAGAAACCCTCGAGAGAACAAATTTCTTTAAATCTTGAAGGATCTGTTGTTTCTTAGAAATCTCATTCATGCTCAAAAATTATATATGAAAGCGTTCGAATCGTCAACAAATGGGAAAATTCGAGAGATGATACTCAGATTACCTTCAAGCGATTAGGTCAGGCCTTGGGATCTCGTGTTCACAGGGAACACCTGTCTGGCAGAGACCACAGGAAGGGGGTGGATCGGTTAAACCATATTCCAGCCGCTTAGCCTTAAGGGGTTCGGAATGGAGATATTCGTAACACTTCTCTTTGTCATGTCCTTTCTCTGTGATTGCCCCGGCCGGACATCGATCCATACATTTTCCACACTTCTCGTTTCTAAATTGGAGGCAGTGTTCTTTATAATGCCGATATTTTCTTTCGGTTGGTTTTAATTTAAGGGTGGTCACCACACTTCCAATCCGCACGGCCACTCCTTTTGGAGTGATTAACCCATCACTAAGGCTAAACGTACCAAGCCCACAGACATAGGCAACGTGACGCTCTGACCATTGAGAGGCCCACCCGACCTTTTCGTCACGGAAAGATTGATAGGAGGGAAGAAGAAGAGGGGCTTCGGCCTCAAAACCCAGATTTCTCAGAAATTGAACCACATGTTTCCTCAAAGCATTATTGCAGGTCTCTCCATAATCCCTCGTATAGGCCCAGAGTTTGGATGGAAATTCTTTCTCCATCCGATTACTCCTTCGAGTGTCTTCAGAAGCCGGAAGAATCCACGAGATCACACTGACATCGTTGATCTCCGAAAGGAGAGACATTTTCCCTTTTTCTCTCAGTGAGGTAGCGATGACCTCTCTCGGGGTAAGATGGAATGGGCCGATGATGCTCTTAAGTTCATAAAAAAGGGGATCTGCTCCGGAGGCAAAACCCACAAGGGGTTCTTCCCAGTATCGACCCCTGTCGAGCTCGGTTCTCTGATTGTATTCACTTTCTTGAATAAAGTTTTTAATGACCTGTTCGAGGACCTGATTGGGGTCTTTCAGGAAGGTGACTTTTTCTTCTTTTGTCATTCTCTTTTCCCTATGGCTTTTCCATCCCCTTAGAATCGAATCCCCCTTTTTCCTGGATCCCTGAAACCTTACATCGATACTCCTCGATCGCCATCTTCAGAGCCTCAGCAGCAATGGTGAAACAGGGGGTTTTTTCTTTTGGAAGTTGGGCAAGAATCTCTTTTACCGTTTCTTCGGAGATCTTCAGGGCCTCCTCAGGAGTAGTCCCTTTGATTCGTTCCGTGAGGATGGAACTGGTTGCAATGGCTGCACCACATCCATAGGTCTTAAATTTGACGTCCAGGATTTTTCCGTCGCGAAATTTTAAGAACAGTTGCATGATATCCCCACAGGAGGCATTCCCCACTGTTCCTACTCCATCGGCATCCGGAATCTCCCCTACATTTTTTGGGTTCTGAAAATGTTCCATTAAGAATTTAGGATATTTTGCCATCTTCACTCCTCTCATGATGGGTGAGGTTGATCTGATTTTCTAATCGTTTGACCCGTTCCTCAAGCTTTTGATGAAGTTGAAGGAGCATTTTCATGATATCGGAGAGGGGGTCAGGAAGATTTCCATGCTCAAAATCCAGTTCTTCTTTCTCAGGAGTGGGAGTTTCAATGATTCGCCCTGGAACTCCCACAACCGTAGCTCCCGGGGGAACAGATTTGATGACCACCGACCCCGAACCGATCCTTGCTCCATCGCCAATGGTGATCGCCCCCAGGACAGTCGAATTGGATCCAATGATCACCCGGTTTCCTATGGTCGGATGCCTTTTCTTCTTTTCGAGCGTGGTTCCCCCGAGCACTACCCCTTTGTAAATCAGACAATCATCTCCAATCTCCGTAGTCTCTCCAATGACCACTCCCATTCCGTGATCGATAAAAAGGCGTTTTCCGATCTTTGCGCCTGGATGGATCTCAATTCCTGTGATCCAGCGATTGAAATGGGAGATCAGACGAGCGAGGGTGTACCATTTCCGCTCGTAGAGATAGTGAGCGATCCGATGAAACCAGAGGGCATGAAGACCCGGATAACACAGCAGAATCTCGAGCATGTTTTTGGCCGCAGGATCTCTCTCTTTAATCGTTCGAATGTCTTCCTTCAACCGTTCAAACATAAATCAAAACTTATTTAAAAATAAGATATTTTCCCTCAAAATACAACGAACCTTC
>JBDOIB010000347.1:0-1378 GCA_041082155.1 Thermodesulfobacteriota bacterium
CTAAATTAACTTCCTCTGGTACGATTGTATGATGATTCACCACCAAAATACCCCAAAGGTGCATTAAGGAATGACTGGATAAAAAGAGTCCATAAAGCCCATCCTGAAACAGGCACAGGGCTATCCTTTAATGCCATTACGAGAATTACCAGGAGACCATCTATCACAGTCATAAAAAAGACCCCTATTATCCCGAGCACAGGGCTCCATACAAAAAAGCCTCCCAGTATGTTCGCTGAAAGATATCCTGCAAGAGACTTTGCAATGATATTTGGTCCCCAGAAACCAGAAAGGATATCCTCCAGAGCTCCAGCAAACCCTCCAAAGGCTGCTGCCCTGAACTCATCCTTTATCCTCATACCGAAGACAAAAACAAGGGCTGTTAAAAACTCAGGCCTGATTCCAAAGAGAGTTATTTTAGACTGGATAAAGATTGCAAAGAAGAGTAGAAATATCCATATATACCACTTAAAGTTACCCTTTTCACCTTTTATTATTCCAGCGAGGTATTTAAATCCTCTGTCAGCCATATTTGGGGATCTCCTCTTCAAGATTCCTGTCTCTTAAGTGACTCTGTCAACTCCCGCTGATTCATCTGGAAACTACAGCCACAAATTCCAGTCCCTTAAGATCCTGCGAAGTCTTCAAAGAAATCTCCCTGAAAAACTCCCTTTCCCTGATTTCTGAAACATAGCCAACAAGGATTCCTTCTGGAAATATTCCATCAAGACCCGAGGTTATCACCCAGTCACCCTTTATAATCTCGACATCTCTTGGGACATATCTCACGATCACTCCCTGGCCTGTGCCTGAAGCAATGCCTTCTGACCGGCTTCCAAGAAGCCTGACAGCAACCCTGAAATTTACATCATCAAGCAGCAGAACCTCCGAAAAATCCCTGTTAGCCATGAGAACCTTGCCAACCAGACCTTTAGGGGTAATTACAGCCATATCTTTTCTAACCCCCTGACTCTCTCCTTTGTCAATAACCACTGCATTTGTCCATCTGGCAAGTCCTCTTCTAATTACCCGTGCAAAGGTGACTATCCTTTTTTCAGAATCTTTCAAACCAAGAAGTTCTTTAAGCAGTGCATTCTCCCTTTTTATGTTTTCATATTCCACAAGCCTTTCTGTAAGTGAGGCAATCTCACCTTCTATTTCTTCGAACTTCTTCTTTTTCCAGGTAATAGCCTGCCATTCTGATGATATAGCATCTGCTACCTTTGTGGTTAAGAGACTCAGAACATCATAGGGGTATGAAAGATATCTGAGCGGGCCAAAGACCTTTGAACTCAAAAAAGATATTAAAAGTATCAGGATAATAAGGGAAAATACAGGCTTAAATTTCATCTCGTCAGGGCAACCATCTTGAGGAGCT
>JBDOIB010000367.1:0-6681 GCA_041082155.1 Thermodesulfobacteriota bacterium
TCTGTAATCGCATCTGGAAACATGGCGACCTTTTCACCGAAAAGGGTGCAGGATTTGACTTCCAAAACCATCTCTTTCCCTTTTTCCTTCAAAAGAAAATCGAATCGATTGGAGCCGACTCTTATTTCTGATCGGAGAATCTGAGCCTTCTCCAGCCCTGGAATCATCTTGTTCCGGAGAAGATACTCTGCGACTTCATTGGTTTTATGAGTATGAAGCATGACGGGCAGTCCCTCTCGTTCGACAGCGACCGCCGTATAGAGATACTTTCGAGTCTTTGAAGGAGCTTCCTGAGAGAGATAGACCGTTCGGTCAGGTAAGAGCAGCTCCAGAGGCCTGCCCGGATTGGGGAGAAAAGCAGAAATGACCTTTTTGCCCAATCTGCATCGAATCAAAAAACGATTGGGTCTTTCTATAAACCTCGCTTGAATCGGTCTCTCAAAAAATATCTTCACTTCTTTTCATTCTAATCTACTTCAATTGAAAAAAACAGAAAGAGATAATAGAATGTTTGATTGATGCGAGTTCCGTTCGTCCTTCTTGAAGGAAGAAAAATCCCTCGTCTTCTTTTTTCTATCCCTTTAAAAAATCCAGAGGATCCACAGAAACTCTTATTTTTAATGAAGCGACTCTATGAGGAAGGCTTCCTCTGCTTCGATCTTCCCACCTTCCACCATCTTCGACGGTTAAGGGAATTGAGAGAACTCACTGAAGATGAAAACTTAATTGGAGTGGGTCATATCGGGATAGAGGAGGGAGTCTCTTTTTTAGGAAAACCGATTGATCAATTCGAATTTAAAATCATCTCCACCCTGATAAAGAATTTTATCCCCCCCCAGTGGATTAAAAAAGTTTTTCCTCACTTTCAATTGGGTGAAATCTTGACCCAGAGAGAGATCGATCGAATGGCCTTTGATTCTTCACGCTTCCATCAATCCCTTTCATTCTTTCACCCTAAAGAGACCCCTTTTCTCCTTCTGGGAGGAAAGTATAATGATTGGTTACTTACCTTGGGAAGAATCGACCTCTTCCAAGAATCCATCTCAAAGATCCGGGAAAAAGGGTTTATCCCCATCTTCTCGACGAAATGGCCAACCTTTGTTCTTCCAAAAGCAAAGCCCCTCGAAGTGGCGGCCTACGCCATTCCCATCCATCCCAAAAAGAGCCTCTTTGATTTCAATCAGACTTGCGAAATGGTAAAGAAGTTTGATAAACCGATCATTGGCTTTATCCCCTTTGGGGGGAGCAAAGACGTAAAGAAATCAAAATGGACCTTCTCTTTTCTTTTCAATGACCTCAAACTCTATTTAACCATTGTGGAGGTTTCTTCTGAGATGGAAATCAGGAGGGTCCTCAAGGGGATCTCAGAAATACCCTATCCTATCCCCTTCCAAAGAACATGATCGCTCCGGCCACCAGAGGAATCGTAAGATTGTCATCCACCGGAATGGGTAGAAGTTCGATCACCGTGGTGATCAAGGCCGCTATGATTCCCGAGACTCGATCCAATCCAGGATAAATCCACACGATAAGAAGGGAGGTGAAAAAAAAGGCCAGTGCGCCCTCAAGGGTTTTCCTAAAGATCGGTCTCCTCCCAAAAGCCTTTCCGACCAGAGCTGCGGCAGTGTCTGAAAGAATGAGGATAAGGAGGCTTGCAATCGCAATGGGCTTGGGGAAAAGGAGGATGGTGAGGATGGATGCGAAGAGAAAATAGGTGGACCCCATCAGATGATGCTCTTCCTCCTGCCTTAAGACCCTTCCAAAAAAATGCTTTCGAAAGAGAAGGGCCAGATGTGGGTTCATCCGACGAAGAAGATCCACTGAGAGATAGACCAGAAAGAAAGGAATAAGAAAACTAAGAATCACCCTCTCAGAGCTTAATCCATATCCAATAGGGATGATGAGGGTGGCCAGATGAACAATCTTTCTTTTGATTTCAAGGCCAGGAATCATTAAGGATTTCTATCCATGAGAAAAATCTTAGCCCGTTTACTCTACTCTACGTGAGATCCTTCAAAATTTTTAGGCTGCCTTTAATCTCCTCAGTTGTTCCTGTTCTTCGGGTGTAAGAAATCGAAAGTGTCCTGTCGGAAGATTTCCTAAACGAATTGGGCCAAATTCGATCCTTTTCAATTTTAATACAGGATGTCCAATGGCAGCAAAAAGCCTTTTTACCAGATGGGTTCTTCCCTCTGTCACCGTAATCTGAATCCAGCTGTTTTTTTCTCTCTCTCGAAGAATCTGAACCGAATGGGCTTTCGCCACGCCATCCTCAAGTCGTATCCCTTTTTTCAACAGCTCTAATTTTTTCTCCCCTGGCACCCCCTGGATCTTCACCCAATAGGTCCGTGAAATTGAAAATTTGGGATGAGTCAAATGATAGGCGATCTCTCCATCATTGGTGAGTAAAAGGAGCCCTTCTGCATCGAAATCCAGTCTCCCTAATGGATAGAGCCTCCATTTGATCTTTCCTAAGAGATCCATGACCGTAGGTCTTCCTTTCGGATCTTTTACCGTGGAAAGATACCCTCTGGGTTTGTTAAGAACAAGCGTAATCTTAGGTTCGGGCCGAGGAATTCTTTTTCCATCTACTTTGATATGATCCTTTTCAGGATCCGCCTTTGCGCCCAATTGAACCACCTTGCCATTAACGGTGACTCTCCCTTCAAGGATGATTTTTTCAGCCTCTCTTCTCGAGGCTATCCCCGCTTTGGCAAGAATCTTCTGAATTCTCTCAAGGCCCATCGATTTCTCTATTCCCCCCTTCACCCATGGCGAGAGATTCTTCCCTCAAGACTTCCTCTCCGGAAGGAGGAGGCTGAATCTCTTTCAGGGTGGGAAGGTCGGAGAGGGATTTAAGATTAAAAAGCTCAAGAAAGGCCTGAGTCGTCCCATAAACGAGAGGTCTACCCGGGATATCTTTTCTTCCCACAATTTTGATCAATCCCTTTTCAAGAAGGGTTCGTAAAACCCATCCGGAATCGACCCCCCGAATCTCTTCGATCCTCGCCCGAATGATTGGCTGCTGATAAGCAATAATGGCTAAAGTTTCCAGAGCGGACTGGCTTAATTTAACAGGCTTCACCTTTTTAAGCCGGCTGATCCAGGAAGCCCATTTGGGCTTGGTTCGAAATTGATAGCCTCCCGCCACTTCCACCAATTCAATTCCTCTGGAGTCCTCCTCATATTCCTTCTGAATCCGATGAATTCCAGAAAGGATGTCCTCCTCACTCCATTCAGGCAACATCTCCTGAAGCGCCTTTAATTTCAGAGGGGTATGAGAGACAAAGAAGAGGCTTTCCAGAATAGGTTTAAGATCTATCTCATTCATAAGGATTCCTTTTTCGGCCCAACGATCATTTTGATTCGAACACATCTATTTTTTGCTGGGTATGAATCGAAGCTATGGCATGTTTATAAAGCAGTTGATCGGTTTCCCCCCGCAACAATACGCAAAAGTTATCAAAGCTGAGAATCGTCCCATCCACCCTTCTCCCTCCGATCAGTTCAACGGTCACGGGACTGCGATCTTTTCGAATCCGATTAAGAAACTGATCTTGGATATTGATCTGATTCTTGGCCATCTCAACCTACCTCCTTTCTTTTAAAAAAGACCTCACCTCCAGTAAAATATCCCTTCGGTCGTGAAGGGGATTTCTCCATCGAATCTCGGGATCGGCTTTGAACCATGTCCACTGTCTCTTCGCATAGTGACGGGTATCCCTTTTCACCAACCGAACAGCCTCCTCCAGTGAGATCTGATGTGTGAGCACCTGTACCATCTGTCTATAACCCAGGCTCTGCATGGGTTTCAATTCAGGACCATAACCCATTTGAAGGAGCCCTTTGACTTCTTCCAAAAACCCTTTTTCCATCATGTGATCCACTCTTTCATCGATCCTCTGATAGAGGGTCTTTCGATCCATTTCTAGACCAATCTTGAGGGTTTCGTAAGGCCTTTCTCCAAACCGATGTTGCTCGTGATAAAATGAGATGGGCATTCCGGTAGATTCAAAAACCTCCAGGGCTCGAATCACTCGATAAAGATCATGAGGATGTAGACGGGAAGCCGTTTTGGGATCGACCCATCTCAATCTTTCATAGAGAAATTCTTTCCCTTTCTCCTCCGCTTCTTTTTTTAACCTCTCTCTCACCTGGGGATCTATCGAAGGACTTGGAAAGATTCCGCGAGTCAACACCTTGAGATAAAGCCCTGTTCCTCCAACCACAAAAATAGCCCTGCCTGCTCGGTGAAGCTGATCAATGGTTTTCCTTCCAAGGGTTCGATAGAGGGCTGCATGAAAAGGTTGATCCGGATTCACTAAATCGATGAGATGATGTTTGACCCTTCTCTGGTCCTCCGCAGTGGGTTTGGCTGTCCCGATATCCATGTAGCGATAAACCTGCATCGAATCGGCATTAATGATCTCCCCTCCCAACTCTTCCGCCAACTCGATGGCCAGCTTGGATTTTCCTACTCCAGTGGGTCCAAGAAGGATCACCACTCGGGGTTGATCCATCTCCATCGATTGGACCATACAGGTTGCATTTTAATGAATTCTCATATAGACTTCAAGGTAAAAAGACCTCTTCTGATGACCCAAGGAGGAAAGAAATGCCGAACCCAGAACTCCGGATCCTTTATGAAATCTTTTCATTTCCTCCCCAGAGGAAGCTTCAAGAATATTTTCTTGGGATCATGACGATTCTCTCGGAATATTTCCCTATCCACTATTCAGCCCTATTCATTCAGGATTCCGGGAAGGAACACCTTCATCTGGAGGCCCTATTTGGTCTAAAAAACGAACTTCACCCTTCCTCCTGTTCCACTCAGAAAGGCATCATAGGAGAAGTCTTGAAGTCTCAAAAGCCAGGAGTGATTCATGATCTTAATCGAGAGCCCCTTTATGAAGAAATGATGAAGACTTCGAAATCCGCCCCTTCTATACAGGCTCCCCTTCTCTGTACACCTCTGACCACAGGAGATGAATCCTTCGGCCTCCTGATCCTATCTCCTCTTTTCGAATTTAAAGGGAAATTAACCGAAAACCTTCGTTTCCTCACCATGCTTTCAGCCCTCCTCTCTCCAAGGATTAAAAAATACTATCTTAAGGATGAAGAATCAAAACCAAAACAGAGCAAAGCTAAATTAAAGGGCTCCCTTCTTGAGGAGATACTGGCTGAAAGATTGAATGAGGTTTTAAACAAGATTGACCCCTATGTGGAGACCAGCAACAGGGTAGGGCTTATGGACGAGATTACAGGATGGGTAGAGAAGATTATGATTCAATCTGCTCTCAAAAGAGTAGATTTTGTTCAAACCTCTGCTGCCCAGCTCCTTGGAATCAACCGCAATACCCTTCGAGCAAAAATGAAAAAGTATAAAATCAAGGTTCCCTGAGGAGATGTCGATGAATGGAGAAAACAAGTCAAAGCTTAAGCTTCTCTCCCTGGAGTGGGGAGCCTCCTTATTTGGTGTCGCCCGTCTCGAAGAACTTCCAAGAGACCAGATTCTTTTGCCATCCCGAATCCTTGATCAGCTCCCTTTAGCCCTCTCTATTGGGTTTCATCTTTCCGATGCGGTGATCGAGGAGATTGAAACTCAACCCACCCCTCTCTATTTCCATCACTATCAGAGGGCCAATATCCTCCTCGACACGATAGGACTCAGAATCACCTCGGCCATCCAGGAACTGGGTTATCAAGCTCTTCCTATCCCTGCCTCTCAGATAGTGGACTGGAAAAACCAGAAAGGACATCTATCCCATAAGCGGGTAGCGAGGCTCGCCGGGCTCGGATGGATAGGAAGAAATAATCTCCTGGTGAACGAAAGGTTTGGCTCCAGGGTCCGGTTGATCACCGTCCTGACCGATCTTCCCCTTGAAATAGACTTTCCAACAACGAGAGATTGTGGGGCCTGTCGGGCCTGCCTTTCGGTCTGTCCTGCAGGAGCTATTTCAGAAAGGGTTGAGGATTTCGATCACATCCGCTGCTACGAACAGTTAAGAACCTTTTCCAAAACCCTCCATTTCAGCCATCATATTTGTGGCGTCTGTGTCAAAGCCTGCAGAGGATTTAAAGGGAAAGTTACTCAAGGAGTAAAAACGTAAGAGCCAAGAACCCTTGAACCCTTGAATCCTTGGACCTTAAGAATTTATAAAATAAATGATGAAACATTATGACGTGATTGTCGTAGGAGGGGGCCATGCAGGGATTGAAGCCTCTCTTGCCTCTGCTCGGTTGGGTCATCCTACCCTCCTGATCACTCAGAAGATCGAGCAGATTGGCTATATGTCCTGCAATCCGGCGGTGGGAGGGTTAGCCAAGGGGCATCTGGTAAAAGAGATCGATGCTTTGGGCGGCGAAATGGCAAAGGCTACCGATGAAACAGGGATTCAGTTTCGCCAGCTCAATACAGGGAAAGGCCCTGCGGTTCGTTCATCCCGCGCCCAGGTAGACCGCCAGGCCTACCGGTTGCGGATGATCCGGGCCGTTCAGTCACAGGAAAATCTCACCCTGCTTCAAGCCACTGTAGAAGAGATTCTGGTTGAAAAGGATCGGGTCGTGGGTGTTAGAACAGATTCAAATGATATCATCCCCACCCGGGCTCTTATCCTGGCTCCAGGAACCTTTATGAATGGTCTCATCCATATCGGGCTCACCCATTTCCCTGCAGGAAGA
>JBDOIB010000372.1:0-2722 GCA_041082155.1 Thermodesulfobacteriota bacterium
AGACCGCTTGTGGCGACCCCGCCGATTTGCATCGTGGCATCAATGGAAAGAAGGTAGGTAGGTTGCCTGGCCTCAATCTCTGTTTTTATCCCGACCTTGGCCACCTCTTTCTCCCTCAATCGAATGGCGATGTCTCCTCCGTTGTCAACGATGATTTTGTTTCCCCCTCGAGTGAAAATAAAATCAGCAACCATATCGGATACCGTACCCGCAACAGCAGCCAGAGGGGTTAAGTCTTTCTCTCCTATCTTTTGAGTGGCCACGATCATTTTCTGGACCACCTCGGGGTAGAACTCTCTATCAACCAATCCAAGTGATTTCTTTTTTAAAATCGGAAGAAATTTTGCTAAATCTTCGAGGATTCCCTTTGCGAATTGAGCCCCTTCTATAGCTAACTGGGTTAGAGTCCTTCCCCCTTCGGAGACCCAAATCCATAACCGCATCGGACCGTAATCGAGGGAAACACTTCCATCAGAGATGGGTTGAACGGAATCATCATAGATGTTTTTCCCCTTCACTTTTCTCCCTTTTCCTTTATTTCTTTTAACACATCCTCCAATTTTCGTATGTTCTCCGTATGGCCTCCCATCTCGATATAATCCTCCAATCTCATGGTATATTCGAGAGGAACAACCGGTGCAGGAGTGGGAACATAGGTAAAGGCTCTCACCATCACCTTCTCCACATCGACTAAAAAGGTAATTCCCCCTCCTGGAAGAATATAGGTCGGTGCCCCTCCAACCGTTAACCTGGCCCTGTTCTGATGGATCGCCTGATTTAATTTCAAGGGAATCTTTGTGACTCCTGCTCTTGCACTTCCTCCTGCACCCCCTACAAATATGGCAGAGACTCTCGAAACCTCACAGCTCGATGCAATCATCTCCACTGCTCTCCGAGCCTTCGGGGTCAATTCGATGGGTTCAAACACACCGTTTTCCGCTAATCGAAACATGGCTGCTCTCTCTCCAGTCGTTTCAGTAATAAGGAGGGTCATTCCCGGCGTGGCGATCTTTGGGTCAAAACCTTCGACAATCTCGAGAGGGTTTTCGATATGGGTTCCTCCCCAGCCTTTCCCAGGCTCTCCAAAGTAGCGACCAGGAGTGGACTGTCTGGCTTTCAATTTAATACCGCTATAACGAGCACCCAGTTCTTTGCCTGCCGCATGTTCGGTAAAAAGTCCGATCAGATGAGAGTCAAGTACAATTACCTCATCCGCCGCTTCCAAGAAGTATCTTCCAAAAAGTCCCATGGAGGCGCTTCCACAACCCACCCTCATCTTTGTCCCTATTCTACCATTAATCAAAGGAGGTTTTCCAACCTGAAGAATCAATTCGACACCTTCTTTTACAGTGAGCTTTACTTCTTCTCGATTGGCGATCTCTGCAATGAGTTTGGCCACTGCAAGTCCATCCGGACCCGTGAGAAGGTTCACCCCTCCAAGAGAGAGAATCTTTGATCCGTACTCCTCCGTACAAACATGTCCTACTCTCTTTTTTCCTATAAGCACAGGTGCTCCCTCTTCCCCGATAGGAATATCCGTATCAATCTTCACTTTGATTCCGCTATAACTTAGAGGAGCCTCAGTCACCACCGTGACCACATCCACTCCTTCCACTCTCGAATGAACAATATAGGGAGCAGGTTTCGTATCGGGATAGGTTGTCCCTGCCCCAATTCCTGTAATTAAGGGCTTCCGGATGGCTTCCTCATGGTCTTTACCAATAATCTCTGCCACATCCTCATAACGTTGAAGAGGAATATTCCGAACCAGCTTGCCATCCCGATTGATAAATCTCTGACAAGCCCCTGTATATCCCTCCAGAATAAGGCAGTTAATGGGACAAGAAACGCACTTCACCCTTTTTTCTTCGGGAAGAGATTTAGAAAGAATGGCCTCTTTGGGGCAGACCTTCGTGCATGCTTTACAATCGACACAGGTCTCAGAGATGGAAGCTTTCTTTTTCTTTCCTTTTTTTATTAATTGAATGGCCTGAAGTGGACAGACTTCCACACACAAGCCACAACCTATACAGGTTTCCCAATCGACAATCATATCCACCTTCTTACGTAAGGCGTTAGGGATAAGGAGTAAGGTGTTATTCTTATTACTCCTTACTCCTTACTCCTTACTCCTTACTCCTCACTCCTCACTCCTCACTCCTCACGGTTTTGTTATTGCAACTTTTCGATTGGGGGGCGGGGTATTTCGACTTACACCGATCTTCATCTCTCCATCAATTAAAACAGCAGCTATCCCAGGGATATCTCCGGCTTCGATCGCCGAGAGGGCATCTTTTCCAACAGACCCCATAGGAGCATCCATCACAACCAGATCGGCTTCTCTTCCCACCTCTATAATTCCCCGATTTAACCGATAAACTTTTGCCGTATTTCCCGTGGCCATCGCTATGGTCAATTCTGCCTTTATTCCACAAAGAGAAGAAATAAAATTGATCACCCTGAGAATTCCTAAAGGGATCACTCCAGTGCCAGAAGGGGCGTCATTTCCAATGATTACTCTGGAGAGACCGTTGACTTCTTTTATGATCCTCATGACCTCAACAATCATCTTTGGATTTCCACAGTGAACAATCTCGAGAGCGAGAGAGGTGTTCCGAATTAACTTTTCGGCTTCTTCAATGGGGATGGCTGTAGGTCCACCATTGATATGGGAGACGATATCCGGGTCAGCTGCAATCACATCCTCTGCAGGAACTGTGGT
>JBDOIB010000379.1:0-1209 GCA_041082155.1 Thermodesulfobacteriota bacterium
GGTCAGGGAGTCTGAGGATGGGATTCTTGTAAGGAAAATCAACAGGGCAGGGAACGACCCGCTGATAAAGGGATGGTTGAGCCCCGCTTACAAGAGAATGGATGCATCTCCAGTGTTCGAAGGGTTTCTGGAAAACAGTCTTAAAAAAGGATTTGTTCCATACAGAGGGCTTAACACAGATTACCGCTACCAGATTTCAATGATATACCCGCATATTTTCAATCCTGTGCCAAATGAGTATGTCCTGTTTGGTTTAAGTCTGACGACTGGAGATTATGGGAACCAGAGCCTTGAGATTTCACTCCTTCTTTTGAGGATTGTCTGCATGAACCTTGCCATTGGTTATGACCTTTTCAGGAGAGTCCATCTGGGGTCAAGATTCCAGATGGGGCATGATGACATTATCACCATCAGCGACAGGACAAAGGAGCTCGATACGAAGACGATAGCCTCTGCCATTGGAGATGTGGTTGATTCCTCTGAGAGGCATATAAAACTTTTAGAACAGAGGATTAAGGAGAGTGCAGGGAAAGAAATGTCAGATGATGAAAGAAAAAAGATTTTTGAGGGGCTTGGAAAGAAATTTAAGAAAGAGATAGTGGAGCAGATAAAAACAAGTTATGACCTACCACAGGATATTGAAGTGTTGCCTTCGGGTAATACTCTGTGGAGAATTTCAAATGCAATCAGCCTGGTTGCGAATTCAGTAAAGACTCTGGATGAGAAAGTTGACCTTGAGAAAGAAGCTATGAGATTGCTAATAAACTAAAAAAGGGGGGTATTGAAATGGGTTATTATTCGACACTTATAAGATGCGATGATATAAAGACGACCTTATCAAAGGAAGAGTTTATGAGAAAATGGATTGAAACCGTTAGGGAAACAGAAGGGACAGATAAAGAAGGCTATCTCTTTTATAACTGGGAACTTTTCAAAGAGGAGAATGGTTTCAGATGGTTCTCTATTGAGATGGATGAATGGTTCGCCAAGCACTACGCTGACCGTGAACTGGCAGAATTTATTTCAGAAGTCATCGCCGATGGTGCGAAATGCGTTTTGGAATTCAATGGAGAAGATGGTGTGAGTTGGGGTTACTATATCACCAAAAACTCGGTTAAGGAAATAGAGTATGTGAAGATGGTCAATGGTAAAAAGCTTATAGATGGAGTTTTTGTTCCTCTGGATGAGTTGAATATTAAGGAGAAGGTT
>JBDOIB010000391.1:0-8741 GCA_041082155.1 Thermodesulfobacteriota bacterium
AGGCTTCGATTATGTTTCACCTCTTTATGCCCGTCATAAATTTGATGGGACCATTACCAACAGTATCGTCTATCCCTTGACTCGAGCTCTCTATGGGAAGAGAGTTCGTCAACCCATCGGAGGAGATTTTGGCTTTTCTGGAAAACTGGCTGAATTTTACTTAACTAAAGAGGTCTGGGACACAGATGTGGCCCGATTTGGAATCGACATCTGGATGACCACCTTAGCCATTGCAGAAGGATACAATGTTTGCCAATCCTATTTAGGGGCGAAGATTCATGATGCTAAAGACCCTGGAAGTGATCTAAGCCCAATGTTCACTCAGGTGGTTTCTTCCGTGTTTAGATTGATGGAAGAGTATCAGGACTTCTGGAAGAAGGTTCATACCACCCAGCCTGTCCCCACCTTTGGATTTCAATATGAGGTCGGACTGGAACCTATCTCAGTCAACGTCGAGCGGATGATCCGTCATTTCCAGTTGGGCGTGAAAGACTTAATGGAGATCTGGAGGAAGGCGCTTCCTTTAAATACGACTCGGGGGTTGGACTCAATCGCACGACTCCCTGAAGAGAAATTTTCGTTTCCTCAAGAGCTATGGGTTCAATTGGTGTATGATTTTGCGATTGCTTATCATCAGAGAGTAATCCATCGGGAACACCTGATTAAATCAATGATCCCTCTTTATCTAGGTAAGGTTGCTTCCTTTGTTAAAGAGAATATGGAAAGTTCCTTCAGTGAGGTAGAAAGTAAGATCGAGTCCTTCTGCCAGATCTTTGAGGAGATGAAACCCTACCTCATTGAGCGGTGGGGTTAAATCCTTGTTCTCCTTCTTTCGTGAGAAAAGAAGGATGGAAAGAAGAGGTGAGACCAATGAGCGAAATATGGAAAACCGCTATTGTGGATTCTTTTAATCGATTCTTGGGAAAGGTTTTGGTCTTTTTACCCAATCTATTGGCGATGATTACGATTCTTTTGATTGGCTTTTTGATCGCCTGGGTGGTCAAAAAGATGTTAGTCCATTTTTTAAAGGCTCTACAATTTGATAGAATCAGTGAACAATGGGGATTGGCCAGAATCCTTTCAGCAGGAGGATTGAGCTACTCTCCAACCTATCTTCTCGGGCGTTTTTTCTATTGGGTCATCATCCTCATTGCTCTTATCCTGGGAATCAATGCCCTTGAAGTGGCTGCCACTCAGAGTCTCATCACCCAATTTTTTAATTTCCTACCCCATCTTTTTGCGGCCATTGGCATTTTAGTCGTTGGATATTTGATGGGAATCTTTTTAGGACAAGCGGTCTTGATTGCCGCGGTCAATGCTCAGGTGGAATCTGCTAAGATGCTCAGTCTATCAATTCGATGGTTCATCATCATTCTTTCGCTTACCATGGCCCTTTATCATTTGGGAATTGCTGAGAAGGTGATTGTGGCAGCCTTCTCCATTACCTTTGGAGGGATCGTGCTTGCCCTGGCGATTGCCTTCGGATGGGGTGGGAGAGAATTGGCGAAGGAGTTCCTCGAAGGACTTTCAAGAAAAAGAAAGGGAGAAGGGGAAAAGCCGGATAAAATTTCCCATTTATGATTAATTTTTAATTTTCAGAGGCCCCTTTATTATGGTAAAATATAAACTCAATAAAAAATAAGGTGATTTTGGAAAAAGGAAAGGGAGGGTTGAGAATATGAAAGGATGGAGAGGGTTTCTTATTTTGATGGTGGGTGTTTGGAGTGTCCTCTTTATTCTTTCCATTGGTTGGGGAGAAGAGGAGTTTTTAAAAAGAGGAAAAAGTGAAGGGATTCCTTTTCTCAGTGGAGGAGTAGGAGTCAGGGAGAGGGAGATCTTGAATGAAATGGGGAAGAGCTATTCTTTAAAAATGGTATTTTCCAATAAGAAAGGAGAGTATCTTTCGGACATTGTGGTCAGGGTCTTGGATCCCGAGGAGAAGGTCATTTTAACGACCGTTTCAAATGGTCCATGGTTATTTATTGATCTTCCCAGTGGGATCTATCATCTGGAGGCCAGTTTCATGGCGCAGCGTAAGAAGATGTCTCCGGTAGAGATCAAAAAAGGAGTTCAAAAGATAATTTCCTTCCAGTGGGAATAAAAATGTATAGGGATCTTGGGGAATGATAAGAGTCGAAGAAAAGAAGAAATTTCAATTTAAAATCCAATCAAGAAGGTCGATCTTTTTAGGAATCTTCTTTATTTTCGTCTTAGGGTTTATCTTTTTCATTATTTATGAATCTCAACCGGTGAAATCACCAGAACCTGAGAAATCATCAGATCCCGAGCCTCAATATCAAGTCCTTGAAGGGGTGATTAGACCCAAAACCTCTCTTTATCAATCACTAAAAGAAAGGAATATTCCCCATTCTTGGATCGATCTCATCATTTCAAAATTGAAACCCTTTTTGAATTTCAATCAACTTCGAGGAGGTGCCTATCGTCTCATTACCACCCTCAAAGGCGAGTTTCTGGAGTTTATTTTTGAGAAAAGCCCCGTGGAAATCTATAAGATTAAAAAAAGGGATGGGGAATATATTGTCCAGAAAGAGGATGTTCCACTCCAGAAAGAATTGGTCCGGGTTTCCGGAGAAATTCGTTGCTCCCTCTACGAGGCCATGAAGGAAGCAGGGGAACAAGATCTTCTAACACTTTCTTATGCTGATATTTTGGCCTGGGAAATCGATTTTTATCAGGATTTAAGGGAAGGGGATCGTTTTCAGCTTTTGGTGGAGAAGCTTTATAGGGGGAAAGAATTTGTTCAATACGGACCGATCCTCGCCTTAGAATATCGAAGCGGAGACAGGGTGATTAGAGGATTTCGTTATAAAAATGAATATTATAACGAGCAAGGGTTTGCGTTAAGAAAACCTTTTCTTAAAGCTCCTTTGCGCTTTGATCGGATCAGCTCTCGATTCAGTCATGCAAGGAGACATCCCATTCTGGGAGGAATACGGCCCCATTATGCAGTCGATTACGCTGCTCCCGAAGGAACTCCTGTATGGGCTGTCGCAGACGGTAGAGTGGTTTTTGCAGGATGGAAGGGAGGATATGGAAAGTTGGTTATTCTCCAGCATCGCAATGGATATCAAACCTATTATGGTCATCTCTCAAGGTTTGGTCCCGGAATCCGGGAGGGGAAAAGAGTATCTCAGAAAGAAATTATCGGATATGTGGGTTCAACGGGACTTGCCACAGGGCCCCATCTGGATTACCGATTGAGCAAGGATGGAAAGTTTTTAAATCCATTAAAAGTAATGTTTCCTCCTGGAACTCCCATAAAGAAAGAAGAGTTAAGTGAATTTTTTAAAAAGAGAGACGAGATGTTAGCTCGGTTTCTTTAATCCTGCGGAGTTCCATTTCTTATTCCTAACATCTATTCCATATTTTTGCCCATTCACAATATCGAAGAATTTTTTTACCCTTCCCTTTCCAAAATTTAATAAACTTGACGATGTTAAAATGGAGGGTCTGTGTTATAAATTTAGAAGAAGAGATGTTTCAGAAAATTCCTAAGAAAGTCTCCCTATGGATGCTTTTTATTTTCTCGATAGGATGGCTCTACGGCTGTGAGAGTCACCAGGCGGAGAAGTCCGATGACCGGTCGATTCGGGTTGAGGTGGTTCCGGTCAGAAAAGGGGATATCTCTAAAGAGATTAAATTCACAGGGAATATTGAGGCCTATACAGAGGTTCAAGTGTTTCCAAAGATCACAGCAAAGATCGAAGTTCTTAAGGTGGATATGGGTGATCGGGTGAAAAAGGATGACCTTCTGGCTCTACTGGAATCTGAAGAGTTAAGCGCTCAGGTCGCCCAAGCTGAAGCCTCGCTTCGCAATCTTCAGGCAAGATGGAGACAGATGGAAATAGGGGCTCGACCTGAGGAGATTGCTCAAGCAGAGGATTTGGTAGAAAAGTCAAAGGCCAAATTACTTGATGCTGAAAGCCATTACGAACGCATGAAAAACCTCTTCAATCGAGGGGTTGTTGCAAAAAGGGACCTTGAATCTGCAGAGCTTGCTTATAGGGTGGCTAAGGCAGATCTCAATTCGGCTCAAAAGCAATTAAAAATCCTTTTGGAAGGAGCCACGAAAGAAGAGCGCGAAGCCCTTCAGGCACAACTTCGGCAGGCTGAGGCGACCCTTGAGGTGGCGAAAATCCGTTTATCCTATACTCGAATCACTTCTCCAATGGATGGGATTGTCAGTCAACGATTTTTCGACGTGGGCCATTTAGCTGTCCCTACTCAACCTCTTTTTACCGTCGTTCAGATAAATTTGGTAAAGGTGAAGATCTTTTTTCCCGAACATCAGGCCCGATTCATTTCCCCCGGTCTAATTGCAACCCTAAGGGTGGCTGCCTTTCCTGATCAGGTTTTCCATGGGGTGGTCGAAAAAATCAGTCCCACTCTTGATCCCGCGACCCGCCTTTTTTCTGCGGAGATTAAAGTGGCAAACCCTCAGTTTCTCCTCCGACCCAGCATGTTTACAGATGTATCATTATTTGTAGAGCCTCGGAAAGATGCCCTTTTAGTCCCTAAAGAGGCTGTTCTTTTTGAAGAGGAATATCAAGAGGGTTCGGGTTCCCCTCGGAGCGAGGTGCGTCAAAACCATTATCTTTTTATTGTGAAGAATGATAGAGCCTATAAACGGAAAGTAAAACTGGGTCATGAATCCGGTCCATTCGTGGAGATTCGAGAAGGAGTAGAATTGGGGGATCAAGTCATTATCCGTGGAGTCCATCTTTTAAGGGATGGGGATCGGGTGATCGTAACCCATTCCGGAGAAGGAAAAAGATGAGCCTTTCAGGCCTTGCCATCAAACGAGCCATTACCTTCAGCATGATCTATTGTTTCGTGGTCGGGTTTGGACTTTTTGGCCTTGCTCGATTAAAGATCGATCTCTACCCTGATATCTCTTTCCCGGTGATTGCGATCATCACCACGTATACCGGTGTTGCTCCTGAGGATATGGAAACATTAATCACAAAACCTATTGAGGAGGCTGTGGCCTCGGTTGAAAAGATAAAACATATTCGAAGCCTCTCCAAATTGGGGGCTTCCCTGATTCTGGCCGAATTCGACTGGGGGATGGATCTCGACAAGGCAGAGAGGGATATTCGAAACAATATTGATTTGGTTAGAGGATCCCTTCCGGATGAAGCGGATGAGCCTCTTATTTTTCAATTTGATCCTCAGAAGATGCCCATCCTCTTCATGTCGGTCTCAGGTCCTATGGGACCTGCTGAGTTGCGGGAACTCTGTCGAAGGCGTATCAAACCAGCCCTTGAACGTCTTGAGGGAGTTGCCTCAGTGGAGACCGCAGGAGGGCTCAAGAGACAGATCCAGGTGGAAGTGGATCTCACAAAGCTTCAGGGCCAAAGACTTTCTGTAGATGCGGTCATTTCAACGATTCGGAGAGAGAATCTTCAGATCCCCGGAGGGAAGCTCGATGAGGGGGAGATGGAATTCAGTCTCCGGACCCTAAGTGAGTACACTTCTGTGGATCAGATTGCCAATACCATCCTCGGATACCGGAATGGAGCCCCTCTGTATGTTAAGAATGTTGCACAGGTCATCGATGGCTATGAGGAGATCACCCGGGTGATTCGGAATAATCGACAACCGGGGATTCTTCTTTTAGTTTCCAAAAACTCAAAGGCCAATACCGTTCAGGTAGCCCATCGTGTTATCTCTGAATTACCCAATATTCTTCGAAGACTTCCAGAAGGCGTAGAGGTAGGGGTTATCTTTAATCAGGCCGACTTTATCAAACGTTCCATCAGCAATCTAAGCAGTACCGCTATTCAAGCCTTCTTACTCACCGGGCTGGTGCTGCTCTTCTTCTTACATAATCTTCGGGCTTCTTGGATTGTTTCTCTCTCCATTCCCGTTTCTATTATAGTGACCTTTTCCGTCTTGGATCTGGCCGGACTCACCCTCAATATCATGTCAATGGCAGGTCTGGCACTGGCTGTGGGAATGCTGGTGGATAACTCCATCGTCGTTCTTGAAAATATCTATCGCCATCTGAAAGAAGGGAAGGATCGACGAGAAGGCGCAGAGAGTGGTTCCACTGAAGTCACCACGGCCATCATTGCCTCTACCCTTACGACCATCGCTGTCTTCTTTCCTGTCCTTTTTGTGCCCGGGATAGCCGGAGTATTATTTAATGATATGGCATTGACTATCTGTTTCTCCCTCTTCTGTTCTTTACTGGTTGCCCTGACCCTCATCCCCCTCCTGGCATCAAAATGGTTGGAGACCTCTCCTTCGACCGAGAGCCGTTCAAGAAGGATTTCAGAGGTGATCGATCATTGGCTCGAGAAGCTCACTCATCGTTACTCTCGAAGTCTGGCTTGGAGTCTTCGACACCGAAAGAAGATTCTGATTGGGATATTGATTTTATTTGGAGGGAGTCTTGCGCTCATTCCATTCCTTGGTTTTGATTTCTTCCCGAAGGTAGATCAGAATCAGTTTGAGATCCAAATCGAAAGGGCTCCAGGAACAAGTCTCCAATCTACCGAGATGACCTTCCGAAAAATTGAAGAGATCATCTCACGTTCTATTCCTGAATTAAAGAATCAAAATACGGATATTGGAGTAGGGGAGTTCTTTGGTGCCTTTGAGAAAGGCTCCTATTCAGGAAGAATTCGCGTGAATCTGATCGAGAAAGAAAAGAGAAAGAGATCGCAGATGGAGATTGAATCAGCACTGAGAAAAGAATTGGAACAGATTCCCGGGATCACTTTTTCTATTCTTCAGAGGCACTTTCTTGGGGAAGAGGGAGATATCATTGTCTATCTTTATGGGGAGGATCTTAGCCAGGCGCGATTGCTTTCTGAACAAATAAAGGAGGCCATTAAAAAGATTCCTGGAGCGGTGGATGTTCAGACCAGTCTCGAGGGAGCAAGACCAGAGCTTCAAATTATTCTAGATCGAGACCGAATCTATGCCCTTGGGTTAAGTACCTCTCAGGTTAGCCAGGCGGTGTCTACCTTTATTAAGGGGACCCGAGCTTCCATGTTTCGTGATCGAGGCGAGGAGTATGAAATCTTGGTCAGACTGGGACAGAAAGATCGAGAGAATAAAGGGATCCTTAAACAGCTCTTCGTGACCACTCCCCAGGGCCATCCTGTTCCGCTCTCTAGCCTTATAAGGGTGGAAAGGACCCTTTCTCCCACCACCATCCTGAGACGTGACCAGCAGAGAGTGACCAATATCTCAGCCACCGTACAGGGTCGAAGTCTCGGGGAGGTGACTCAAGAGGTGGAGATGAGATTGCGCGAGATGAATCTTCCACCCGAGTTTACCTATGAAATTGGTGGTTCCGCTCAGGACATGAAAACCTCTTTTAAATGGCTGGGGCTTGCTTTTGGGGGAGCTACATTGATCGTTTATATGGTCATGGCCTCTCTTTTTGAATCTTTAAAAGCCCCCTTCATTATCTTCCTGACCATCCCTTTTGCAATGATAGGAGTAGTCTATATGTTATTTCTTACCGGGACTCCATTAAGTGTGGTCGCCTTTATTGGTGTCATCATGCTCTCTGGAATTGTGGTCAACAACTCTATCGTTCTGGTGGATTATATCAATCAGATAAGAAGAAAAGGAATTCCCCTGTTCGATGCCATCATTGAGGGAGGACGAACAAGACTGCGACCCATTTTAATGACCTCCCTCACGACCATTCTCGCTTTAATCCCCCTTGCCTTAGGTCTGGGAGCAGGTGGAGAAACCTGGTCCCCCATGGCCCGCTCGGTGATCGGTGGTTTAGTGACCAGCACCTTTGTGACCCTTCTTATCATACCAGTGATTTACACCTATTTATCTCCTGAGAAGACTCAATAAAAAAATTCTATTTTTGAGGTCGGAAAAAAGAGATGGTTTCAACTTAAATCAGAAGAACTACTAAAAAGATTTGAGATTTCAGAAAAAGGCAGGATAATTTTGGAAGAAAATTTCATGCAGTTGGGGAGAAAAAGTGTTTGTCAATATCTCTATTAAAGGATAAAGAGAGAATTAATAGAAATTTAAGTAAAAAGGTTCTTATGAGGAGTTGAGATTTAAAGATATCACATATGAGGCATATAGAGTTTTTCGTACGTCTCTTCAAGTTTGGTTAAGTGAGCCATTTCTTGTTGTTTAAGTTTCGTAAAAAGTTCCTCCATCGGAGCCCCTTTACATTGGCTCGCCAACTGTTGATAGAATTCAACGGAACGTTTTTCTTCATGAATGGCATAAATCATCACATCCTGGGCAGTTGAATTTTCATCCAGTCTCTTTTCTTCGAGAAAGAGGCTCAGTTCCATGGAAGGGCCAGCCGGTTCCTCTGGGTCAAGATGGGCCAACGTTTCTCCGATGAGAGCCTTTTCTAAAGAATCTCTATGTTCTAATTCCTCTTTCGCAAGTTCTTTTAATATGGCTCTCGCATGCGGGTTCTCGACCTTCTTCATTGCCTCACGATAGACTTTTAAACTGTTTCTTTCCTGCTCAATGGCCTTTTCCAGGGCTCCTTCAAGGGTATAGCATACCGTTTCCATCTTCCCCTCCTGATCAAATTTTTCTTTTTATAACATATTTTTTATAAAAATGAGAGATGTCTCTCCCATTTTTTTCTTATATGAGTAAAGTTCAATAAAACCTTAATCCATCACAAAAGTTGATATAGACTTTTTCTTATATTGTAAGAACTCCATTAATCCTCTATAATGAAAATTAAATTTAAAAAAAGAGGAGTGAAA
>JBDOIB010000442.1:0-7027 GCA_041082155.1 Thermodesulfobacteriota bacterium
TGAATCTCACCAGTTTAAAGGTATGAGCAGAAAGGTCAGAGGGATTCTGATGGGTTCCCCTCTGGATCGTTTTTGTCCCTGGATTCTTATTCCACTGTTTGCAGGCAATCTGGCACCCTCTGCAGGCTGTACATTTCGTTGTATCTATGAAAAAGGATTTGTCTGCCATCGCTGTCACCTCCTTTAACTCTTAGCTGGTTTTCTCGCTGGTGGTCCAGCCAGTTTTCTCACGTTGGCCATAAACGCCTTGGACTCAGGAATCATGGTATTTGGGTCTCCAATGGTGGGAGTGAGAAGGTTTGCACTCTCCCCGCCATCCTTCGGATGGAGCCAGCCAAAATGCCATGGGAGCCCAATGAGATGAACCGTCTGGCCAGCAATGTTGAAGGGTTTTAATCGGGAGGTGACAATCGCTACCGCTTCAACTTTACCACGAGGAGTTTCCACAACGACCCGATCACCGTTTTTGATCCCCCTCAATTTAGCAAGTTCAACACTCATTTCACAGAAAACCTGGGGTTCCGCCTCAATTAACCAGGGTAACCATCGGGTCAATACCCCTGTCTGCCAGTGCTCTGTCACCCTGTAGGTGGTGCAAACAAAAGGATACTTTGGGTCACAGGTGGCAAATACGTCCGGGCCTCCTTCAAAGATCTTAATTACCGGATTGATCCTCTGACTGGACATGAGGTTTTTCTCAATCGGACATTCAAGAGGCTCGTAGTGCTCCGGGAAAGGCCCATCCGCAAGCCCCGGTCCGAAGATGGAAGCCACCCCATCGGGTTTCATAATAAAAGGATAAGCTCCATCTGTCCCCATCGGCGGAACGGCATTATCAGGCACATCCCCGATCCACTTCTTTGCCACAGGATCCCACTTGAGAAGAGGTCGTTTGGGATCCCGAGGATTCCCTTCGAGGTCCACGGAAGCGCGGTTGTAAATGATCCTTCGATTGAGCGGCCAGCACCAGGCCCACTCGGGATAGAGTCCCAAACCGGTGGGGTCCGCCTTCCCTCGACGAGCAGCCATGTTGCCCGCCTCCGTATAACTTGCAGAATAGAGCCAGTTTCCACAGGAGGTCGTCCCATCATCCTTTAAAGCAACAAAACTGGGGACCAACTTCCCTGTGGTCAGATCATAACCATTAATCTCTTTTGCTACCTTATGCACATCGAAATGGCCATTTGTCTCATAATCCCACTTCAAATTCAAAATCGGTTCCGGAAATGCTCCCTTCTCCTTCTCATAGAGGGCCCGAACCTTTTTGAATAACTCATACATGATATCCCCATCAGGCTTTGCCTCTCCAGGAGGATTGGCTGCCTTATAGCGCCACTGCATCCAACGACCACTGTTCGAGATACTTCCTTCTTTCTCCAAGAAGGCAGCACAGGGAAGCTGGAAGACCTCGGTTTTGATCTTCTTAGGATCCATTCCCGGGCCTCTCCAGAACTCGGCTGTCTCGCTGTCAAACACATTGACATTGACCATCCAGTCGAGCTTTGCCAGTGCCTGACGAACTTTTCCTGCATTGGCACTCGAGCAGGCAGGATTCATTCCCCAGGCAAAGAAGCCAGTAAAGCTCCCCTTATACATTTCATCAAAGAGATTGAGCCAGGAAGCATCCTGTCCGGGATCCAGTTTGGGTAGCCACGAGTATCCAAAATCATTCTCTTTGGTGGCCTTATCTCCAAACATCGACTTTAAGAAACTCACGATATATTTGGGACGATGTCTCCACCAGTTCACACTTCTGGGATCATTTGTTGAAGGTGTGGTCTTATTGTAATCGGCAAGAGTTTGCAATGGTGCCCTTGGCACGGGTAAATAGCCAGGGAGAATGTGATAGAGTAACGCCTGATCTGTGGACCCCTGAACATTGGATTCTCCTCGTAGGGCATTGATACCCCCGCCGGCGATTCCCATATTCCCGAGAAGATCCTGGATAATAGCCATAGCCCTTATATTCTGGACTCCAACGGTATGCTGGGTCCATCCCATGGCGTATAAAACGGTTCCGGCTTTATCTGGAGTTCCGGTAGAGGCATAGGCCTTGTACACTTTTTCCAGATCAGCCGCAGGAGTTCCTGTAATCTGAGAGACCTTTTCAAGGGTATACCGAGAATAATGTTTCTTTAAGAGCTGAAAGACACAGTGTGGATCCTGAAGGGTCATATCTTTTTTTGGAATTCCCTTCTCATCTCGGACAAAGGTCCATGTGGATTTATCATAAGCCCTTTTGGTAGGATCATATCCTGAGAAAAGGCCATCATCGAAATTGAATTTCGGATTTACGATAAATGGGGCATTCGTATAATTCTTTACATAGAATTCATCATAGAGATTGTTATCGAGGATGTATTTGATCATTCCTCCCAAAAAGGCAATGTCCGTCCCCGAACGGAGCCTGACAAAGATATCGGCTTTTGTGGAAGTACGGGTGAATCTTGGATCCACATGGATGAAGATAGCTCCTCTGTCTTTAGCTGCCTGAACCCATCTGAAGGAGACCGGATGGTTTTCAGCTACATTCCCACCCATATTGAGGATGACATCCGCATTTCTAAAATCGATATAATGATTGGTCATCGCGCCACGCCCGAACGACTCTGCCAGAGCCGCTACCGTAGCGCTGTGTCAGATACGGGCCTGATGTTCGATGTAAATAATTCCCAAAGCTCGAAGGAATTTCTGATAAAGCCAGCATTCTTCATTATCCAAGGCCGCACTTCCCACCGACGCAATCCCGTTGGTTCGATTGACCACCAGACCCTGAGCATTCTTTTCCATGAAACTGGCGTCCCGGCTCTTTTTGATGTTTGCAGCAATCTTCTCGAGCGCCCATTCCCAGCTCACCTCTTTCCACTGGGTACTGTAGGGAGCACGATAACGAACCTTTTGGAGACGGGCGGGATTGTTAGCGATCTGATAACTGGCTGCCCCTTTTGCGCAGAGAGCCCCTTCATTGATGGGATGATCAGGATCCCCTTCTGCATTGATCACCTTTCCCTTGGTGTCGGTATGAACGATAATTCCACAACCCACAGAACAGTAACAACAGATGGTGGTGGTCTCTTTAGCACCCTTGATTCGAAGTTCCTGAGCGTAGGACTCAATAGGTTTAAGATCAAATCCTAATCCACCCAGAAGAGTTCCTGCAGCCGTTGCTCCAGAAATCTTTAAAAAACTTCTTCTTGTGACCTTCATAATGATTCGCTCACCTTCCTTTCCTTAAAATTTTATTAAAAAAACGGAATTGATCTTCTCTTCATCCCCCCCTTCAATCGAATTTAAATTGGATAGGAATTAATAAAAATCAAGACGGGCTGAAAACTTTGTGAAACATAACACAATTATTTTTTCTTTGTCAAGTAAAATTCAGGAGGGCTCTGAAAAAGCCAATTTTCATAATCCTTTGGCCCTTCAACTGGGTTCTCTTACCCTATTAAAATTAATGAAATTAAATGATAAATCGAGTTCAATCTCTGTATTATTTATGATGTTTTTACCCCATTAGGAAATTTACAAGGACACATTTTCGTAAGTCTGAAAACCCTCAAACATCCTCTTTACCTGATAACCCTCCACAGCCCTGAGACTCCCTTTTGGTACCACATTGATCTCAAACTGGGTCCAATGCATATAACTCCTAAAATTCTGATTAAAGAAAAAAATCTATTCCATTGAAGAGCAGAAATAAGAATAGAATCATCCAGACCCAGAGTATTGATTATTCCCGATTATTATTTCTCCTGAGGAGATTTTCTCATCTGCTCGGCCATCCATTGCTGGAGATTGCTAATCGATTTTCCGACGGAAGCCCCCTCAATCGTCTTTACAGCAATCTCCTGAACCTGCTGATAGGCCTTCTCTAATTGTTGAGAAAGCTTGGCAATCTGTTCATTCTGTTCTTTTACGATTTTTTCGAGAGATTCAATCCTTGTGGTTAATACATTTCGCTCACCCATAAACTCCTTCTTCATCAACTCTTCCCTGTTCTTCGCTTCCAAATTTAATCGCTCCGTGGTTTCTTTAATGGCCTTATTGACCGCTGCCTCCAATTCCTTTGGAAAATTGTTAACTCGCTTCCTCAATTCATTCAATTCTTCTTCTCTTTCAGCAATTGCCTTTTCTCTCTCCTTCAACTCGCTTTCCATCTGCTCCCTCTTTAGCTGGATCTCTCTTTCCAGCTTTGCCTTCTCATCCTCAAATCTATCCTTGGCCAGTTTTTGCTCTCTCTTAAATGCGTATTCATACTCTTCCTTCTCCCTTTCACGCCTCTTCTTTTCCATGAGATCACGTTCCTTAAGCTCTTCTTCATACCGCTTTTTCTGCTCCTCTTTCTCCCTCCGAAGAGCCTCAATCTCCTGAGTCAAGGCCTCTTTCTTCTCGGCCATCTCCCTCTCAAAGGCCTCTCGTTTCTGATTCTGTGACTCAATCAAAGCAACCAGGCTCAACGCTGATCTCTCAATCTCATAAAGCTCCTGAAGTTCCTTCTCCTTTAAGGCAATCGCACTCTGAATGGCTTTAAATTTATTCACCTCTTCCTCAAGGCGATCAGAAATTTGAGCCAGCATTTTCGATATCTCTATTTTCAAATTGCTAATCCCTCTGGAAACTCCTTCCGTGGATAGAGACTCAGCGACCTGAACCACCTCTTTTGCCTTTTTCTCCTCCAGCCTCTTTTCTGGTTTCAGTTCCCCTTCTCTTTGAGCTTCCAGTTGTTTCAAAAGTGCATTGTAAGCCTCCAGCATCTCCTGTTTCGTATTGGATAGGGTGAGTCTTTTGGGTTGAAACTTCTTTTCTTCCATGATCGTATCCTCTCTATAATGATTTTTCATTAGCGTCGTACCTTAAAATGTTAATTTATAAAAAAACCTTATTAAAATTTTGAAACAGGGAGGTATGTCAATGGATCTGCCATTCATCTTTTGTCCTCCTGAACTTGTCCCAGAAACAATTCTTACTACAAATCACATGCCTTGTAAAGAGTTCAAATTAAATCCTTAGTCCGTAATCAAATCTCTTGAAAAAAATAAAAAAAACCTCCTAGGATTAGCATAAACACTATGTGGAAGAGCAATTAGCTCTTACAATTGGCTTTCGCCCAAGAGGTTCAGAATGAAGATGACAAAAAGCATTCTTCCTTTTAAGTTAATTGAAAAAACCTTAAAACTCACTCTCACTCCCTTTGGAGGTCTCCCCTTGGTGATGTAGACCTTTCTGCCCCTGAGTCTTCTTCAATCTAATCCCTACTTGACACCTATTCACAAATATCTTCTATTACTTCAGAAGTAATGAAGGTATCGTGATGTTAATTACATCGAGTCTTTTATTGGTCTCTCTACTGCTGTAAGAGAATGGGTTGAAAGACCTAGAGTTTCTTTGAGGGGATGAAAGACTTCCGTCAGAGGCGAATCCGTCTCTGCTGGAAAAGGGTTCAATAAGGGTCGAGGATAGATGATCCAGAAGACAACCTGAAAGGAGGCTCCCAGAATAACAGCTTGGTTAGTAGTATAGTTTGTTGCCCCTAAAACTCTCTGAGAGATGTTATCGATTTCCTTTTTTTTTCTCCAAAAGATTAAACAAAATGGTTGAAATATAATCAATGCCTTCCATGATTATCATTATCAAAGGCCTTTTGAATAAAGCTCTTATAAAAATACCAATTTTTAAAATATAATGATTTCTCTTAAGGACATCGAGGGAAAGCGTTTCTCTAACTCGTTAATCTCTCGAAATTGAGCTCCTCGGGGCCTAATTTCCTGTTACATTAAATTCGAAGAGAGAGGAAAGAGATATTGCCGAAGATCTCATAAAAGGTTAAAAGAAAGTCTTAAAGTTATCCTTTGATATGGCTAACCCTTCAACCAACAGAAACTATTTAGATCTTCCGGCAGTTCTGATCATGATTGGCCTAACTTTACTCTGGGGTTTTAATGTAACCACCGTGAAATATATTAATAGAGGGATTTCTCCTATCTTTGCCTCTACTCTTCGATCCATGATCGCTTCCCTCTGTGGTATCCTTTACTGCCTCCAAAGGGGAGAGAAATTATTTCATACCAATATTTTTCTTTTTCATGGTTTTATAGTGGGACTTCTCTTTGGCCTTGAGTTTCTATGTATCTACCTGGGAATGGCCTACACAGATTCTGCTCGAGCCACCATCTTTATTAATCTCAGTCCTTTTATCGTTGCCATTGGAGCACACTTTTTCTTAAAAGGGGATCGGTTAACGTTTTTAAAAATAATGGGACTTATCTTGGCCTTCTCAGGGGTCTTTATTGTCTTTCAAGGACGACCCAGCACGGCCAAGGCAAGCATGTTATTTGGAGATTTATTAGAAATCCTGGCAGCTTTCTTATGGGGAGCTACCACCCTTTATATTAAGAGGTTTTTGGCCGATAAAATTCACCCCATTCATACATTTTTATATCAACTCGTTTTCTCCATCCCTATCCTGCTGGGAATGAGTATCCTCCTGGAACCCATATGGATCCACCAGATTGATCTCTCCATTGGAGGAACCCTCTTTTATCAATCGGTCATTGTGGCTTTTTTCAGTTATTTCACATGGTTCAAGTTAATTCATAAATATTCTGTAAGCAAACTCTCCTCTTTTACATTACTTACACCCATTTTTGGCGTTTTCTTCGGGATTCTTCTCCTGGGTGAGGAATTTACAAGCTCCCTGATGGTTGGACTTCCCTTAGTTTCCACCGGTATCTTTTTAGTGAATTGGAGGCGATAAGATCCTTTCGGACTCCTTCAATGAGAGACAGAAAATACTTTTAAGCTCGAATATTGGAATTTCTGAACCTCTTAGAAAGATGTATGAAACACAACCTTAAAGTTCCAACCATTTGGATACCAAAGTATCCAAAATAATACAGGTATGGCGGAGGGAAGGAGAAGGATTCCTACTGCTCCTGAAAGTATCATTAAGCAGTCAGAGAGCAGAAAGGTGAACAATCCGAACAGGTGGCCGCTTTAAAGCGAAACCCCAGACCCGATTTCAGTGTAA
>JBDOIB010000044.1:0-1606 GCA_041082155.1 Thermodesulfobacteriota bacterium
TTTGTGGGGTCTTTCGGGTCAATAACATGCACAATGTCAGCCTCAAATACCTTCCCTATCGGGTCCTGAGTAAGCGAAATTTTTCCCTTCTCATCCCTTTTCGCTCCCAACGCCAGAAGGAGATCCCGATATCTTTCTTCCCAGGGCGCAAATACATCCCGATATTGCCTCGTGACAACCCCGTCGCTCGCTATGAACTTGAAAATGATGTAAATTTTCCCGTTTTCGTTCTTGCGAACCTCCGGCTCATCTGAAACCTTGAACCGATAATGACCTTCAGGAAGCAGTTGCGATTCATAAGGCGGAAGCTTCATTTCTTATCTCTCCTTTCATTTCTTTTTTCTGAGCTTTTGACCGAAGCTTCTGAAAAGCCTCAATTTTCTTTAATCCCTTTTCCAGATCCTCAATTTTCATGTTTGTAACCTCGGTCCAGCTGTGAGTCCCGAAAATATCCTTCATGAATTTGAGCCTCGCAACCTTCTCTTCCTCTTTTTGACCGGGATACAAAAGCTTTATTTCATTTCCGATTTTTTCCAAAAGGATTTCTCTCTTGATAATTTTCTTTTCCCCGATGTTCTCGTTGTCGAAAATGTCCTGAGAATCCCGGCCGACCTCAAGCGCCTTGTGTTCCCCGCCGAGATTCAAAAGCTCGATGTGAGGAAGGAAGCTCTCAAAACCCGGATTATCGAAAACCTGGCCGTTGATGACATCGAACCTGTCCTTTTTTACATAGGCCCGATGAATATACTGCCCGCCGGCTTTTGGCGACAGCTGAACCGCTTCCATCTCCACCAGAAGGCTTGGCTCATAGCCCATCTCCGTCTCAGTTCTCATCTTCGTTCCGACCTTCTTCAATTCCTTGATCCCTTCCTCATCCTCAACCTCATCCCAGCGGTCGGCTGACCGGCCACAAACTATGATGTGGAGCTTGGAATTGACATAGCGATCCGTGAATTCTCTCCAGGTCTGTTTCAAAGGCTGCCAGTGCTTTAGAGAAAGCCTTGAGAGCTGATGCTTCTTCATGAAAGAATCGATCAGCTCGTTCCAGAAGTGTGTGATTGAATCGATGATCAGAATCGAGCAGCTCTTCTCAGCTTCATCCACAATCTCCAGAAGGTCCTTGAATGCCCTTGTTTTCGCCGCAAGAAGCTCAATCCCCTCGGCTTCAAAAAACCGCAAAACAAAATCTGAACCCGTCTCCGTGTCGGCAAAAGCTATGGGCTTATCGGACTTGATATATTTGTGAAGCCCGATCGCCACCCTGGTAGAGGTAAAGGTCTTTCCTGACCCGGCCTCTCCGTAGATTCCCATCTTCAGAAAGGCCGCCTCTTTTTTAGCTTTTTGTAACACCATCAATTTCCTCCTAAAAAATTAAAAGTCTTGACAGAAAAACTTTCTCGTGTTAAAAAACACTTAGATTTTTTCTCCCTTCGTTGGCTTCCCCTTTGCCCAACCTGACCCGGAGGGTGGGGAGCCATTTTTCTCATGCTTTCCTCCTTTTTAAATTTCCCTTGCCCTGCGGTCATTGACCGCACCCTTCGCCCGCCTCAAATTCTTTTTCCTCGATTTGACCTCCTTTCATCATTTTTTCTATGTTATGAAGGCA
>JBDOIB010000405.1:0-1080 GCA_041082155.1 Thermodesulfobacteriota bacterium
TTCGCCACCCGCCGAGATTCAAGGAGAGATCCTATTTGATGGAGAGGATCTCATCAAGATGAGTTTGGACGAAATTAGGGAGATTCGAGGCAATGCCATCTCCATGATCTTTCAGGAACCCATGACCTCTCTTAACCCAGTGCTGACTATAGGAGAGCAGATCTCAGAGGCAATCCGTCTTCACCAGGGGCTCGGGAGAGAAGAAGCCTGGGAAAAAGCGGTCGAGATGCTTGAAAAGGTTCAGATTCCTTCTCCTGAGATGAGAGCCAGAGATTACCCTCATAAATTAAGTGGAGGAATGAGACAGCGAGCAATGATTGCAATGGCTCTTTCCTGCCATCCAAAATTACTACTTGCCGATGAACCGACCACCGCTCTTGATGTGACTATTCAGGCTCAGATTGTAGATTTAATGGAACATCTTAAAGAAGAGATCCAGACCTCCATCCTATTAATTACTCACAATCTGGGTCTGATTGCTGAAATGGCCAAGCGAGTGGTGGTCATGTATGCAGGAAAAATTGTGGAGGAAGCACCGGTAGAAGAGCTTTTTTTTGAACCTCTCCATCCCTACACTCAGGGTCTTCTGGAATCGATTCCCTGGATAGGTCGAAAGATGAAGGAAGGAAGAAAACCACTCCAGGAAATCCCCGGAATGGTTCCGGGCCTTAAGGAGATGCCAGGAGGCTGCCGGTTTCACCCCAGGTGTATGAGGGCAATGGAGAAATGTCGGAGGGAGGAGCCTCCTCTTATAATGAAGAATAACCGAAGGGTGTTTTGTTGGCTATGGAGCTGATCCTTCAGGTCAGGGATCTCAAGAAATATTTTCCCGTCCGAAAAGGAATCTTTTCGAAAACGGTGGGATGGATTCAGGCCGTAGACGGAATAAGTTTTAATCTTTCCTCCGGCAAGACCCTGGGTCTGGTTGGAGAGAGTGGATGCGGAAAGACAACCGTGGGGCGATGTATTCTTCGACTGATTGAACCTGATTCGGGGGAGGTGATATTCGATGGAGAGAATCTTCTCAGGATGGATAAGGAATCTCTAAGGAAGGTGAGGGCTAAAATTCAGATTATCTTT
>JBDOIB010000409.1:0-3598 GCA_041082155.1 Thermodesulfobacteriota bacterium
TTAGCTGAACTTAAAAAATATCCATTGGAAAAGATGGTGACCCATCGATTTCCTTTAATAGAAGCCGAAAGGGCAATAAAGGTGGCAGGAGGGATGATTGAAGGAGAAGATCCGATTAAAGTAGTCATTATTCCTTAAAGAGGGGGAGAATCATCAATCCTCTAAGACAAAAAATTAAAGAAAAAATGGAGAGGTGGAGATTTTTAGAAATTGATTGGTTAAGTTATGCAGAAACAGCCATTTTTCGGCCCGTTTTGATGCGTGCCAGAAGTGAAGGGATTGTCCCGGATACTGTAAGTTTTTGTACTTTTCCAAGACCGAGTCTCATTACCACTTTCTTCAATGATCCGGAGAAAGATATCAATCTTGATTTCTGTAGGAGAAATAAGATCCCCGTATTCCGTACCATTGCAAGCGGGGGCCCTATTTTTGGTGACACAGGTTATATTTTTACCTTTCTTCACCTTGGAAGAGATAATCCAAAGGTTCCTCCAAGTCCAGAAAGGATGTTTGAAAAGACTCTCAAAGGAATCGCGGAGGGTATTTCCGAATATTTTAATGTGGAATGTCGTTTCAGACCATTAAATGATTTAGAATTAAAATGTGAAGACGGAATATGGAGAAAGATTGGTCCATCCTCCTGTTTCTACGAGGAGAAAGCAATTCAAATGGGTTCCGGAATTCAGGTCAAACCCCCGGATTTAGAATTGATTGCCTCGGCCATTACCCCTCCCGCTGAGAAATTTGAAGACAAACCTATCCGTCGAATCCAGGAAAGGATCGCCTGTCTAGAAAGGGGGGTTGGAAGAAATATCGAGCTTCAAGAGATCAAAAAGATTTACATCAAGCAGATTGAAAAGATATTTGAGGTTGAGCTTGTCCCAGGAGAGTTAACTCAGAGAGAAAAAGAGTACTTTCAGGAGATGGAAAAAGAATATACTTCTGAAGAGTTTTTTATGGAGAGATCGGAACGAAAATTTGGAAAGATTCCCCCGGATGTCGTCAGGAAAATGATTCAGTTTAAGGTTCCAGAAGGTCCTATGATCCGGATTATTACCTTTACTCAAAGCAACCGGCTTTGGGCCCTCTTAATCTCTGGATCCATCCATGCCAGTCCTCTAAGACCCACTTCACCCATTCACGAGATTGAAGAGGTGCTGAAAGGACAGCCAATTGACATCCGCTTATTTCAGAGTAAAATCGAAGAGGTTTTGAATAGACCCAATTTTAGTTTTGCAAAAGTTTCAGCTGAGATGCTGGCAAGAAAGATTTATGAGTGTGCGATCTCACCCTAAATCCTTAAACCTTTAGAAACACAGATAAAGCAATAGAAGGAACAGTTCCAAGGCCATGAAGGAGAAATTAAGGATACTTCGAGAGCAGATTTCCAAACTTTATCAACTCGATTTTTATAGGAGGAAGATGGACGAGGTTGGAATAAAGCCTTCTCAGATTCAAACCATAGGTGATTTTGAAAAGATTCCTTTCACTATGAGCTCGGAAATTTTAGAGGAATTAAAAAAGAAGCCGAAGGAGTCCTCTTTATTTACAAAGGGGGTGGTTCGGGTCAATTTCTCACCTTCCGGTCAGGAACTTTACCCTGTCTATCAGACCCGGAGGGATCTTAAAAAAATGCACGAGGTTTGTGCTCGAACCTTACGAGCCGCCGGTGTTCGTAAAGAGGATATTTGTGCCATCACTTACGGATACCATCTATTCATTGCAGGTCTATTTTATCAAAGCCAGCTTGAATATTACGGAGCCAAGGTCATCCCTTTAGGGCCAGGAGACTCAGAAAGGGCAGTCCATCTCATCAATAAATATGATGTTTCAGTTTTGATCACTAATCCTACTTTCGCGCTCAAATTGGCTTCCGGAGGTATTCCTAATGTTCGCATTCTTTTCGTAGGAGGGGAGCCATTTACGGGTATCGAAGGATATCCTGAGAAGATAAAGAATGCATTTGGAAAGGATCTGACGATTATTGATTCCTATAGTATGGCGCTCTGTATGCCTATTGCTCGAAGTTGTCGATTTGGTCAAGGACTTCATATTATCGATGATTTTATCTATGCAGAAGTCATTGATCCGACCACTGGAGAAATAGTAAAAGAAGGTGAAAAAGGAGAATTGGTCATTACCCATCTCTATAAAGAAGCCACTCCATTGCTTCGATACCGCACCGGAGACCTCACCTATATGGTTAAAGAGAAATGCCCTTGTGGAAGAGAGCTGACCCTTCCCAAGGGAATTTTGGGTCGCACAGACGAAATGTTAAAAGTGAAAGGGGTTAAATTTTGGCCCTCTCAGGTTCAGAATATCCTTCGGGCCTTTTCAGAACTGACGGGCAGGTATCGCCTTAAGGTCAGTTCTTCTTTAGGAACAGATCGACTGGAACTCTTGGTGGAAGGCCTTGAGGCGGCTAAAGGAAAGATGGAAGAGTTATCCAAACGTCTGAAGCAAGAGACCCTTCTTGCTTTTGATAAAATTGAAATCCTTCCGAAATTGGAAGAAGGCCCCCTGGTGGTTGATGAGAGGGAAGGAAGAGCATTTTAATTTTTGAGTTTCTTGACAAGGGTCTCTTTATAATGATAATAAAGGGAAAAATCAGATAATCCTTTTTAAAGGAGGGGAAGTTATGAAAATGATTATTTTTTTAATGATTTGTTTCACGGTAATTCCAGCTATTGCTTCTGGTCAGGAGAAAATCGATCTGAAGATGATGACAGGTCCTACAGGAGGGTCATGGATTCCTCTGGGCGGGGCGATTGCTGAGTTAATTCAGAAGGCCATCCCCGGAACAAATGTCTCAGTCTCTCCTGGAGGAGGAATTGCAAATGTAATGGGAGTTGAAGAGGGGAAGGCTGATATTGGATTTGGAAACTCTTCCTCCAGTGTTGACGGGTTAGCAGGAAGGCCTCCTTTCAAAGCGCCTACAAAAAATGTAAGGCAGTTAGCCAATCTCTATCCCCAATATTTTCAGATGGTCGTATTGGATGAGTCCCCCATAAAAACTGTTGCCGATCTCAAAGGCAAGGCTATCTCTCCCGGACCTAAAGGTCATACCGGTGAATTGTTAGCCCAACAGGTTCTCCAGATCTACGGTCTCTCTTACAAGGATATGAGCAAAGTTCATCATGTCCACTATTCTGATTCCGTTAATTTAATGAAAGATGGTCATGCCGATGCCTTTATTTTAGGAACCACCATTCCAGGCTCCTCCATCTTAGATTTAGCGACAGCCAAGAAGATTAGGCTACTTTCTCTTCCTGACGATAAGATTAAGGAGCTTCAGAAGATGAATGCAGGTTATATCAAGAGAATCATTCCGGCAGGTACCTATCCAGGTGTAAACTATGATGTCCAAACGGTAGGTTATTTTACTCATCTCGTGATCAGTGCTAAACTTCCCGACGATTTAGTTTACAAAATTACAAAAGTCATCGCCGAAAATGTGGGTCGACTTGCAGATGTAGTGAAGGATATGAAGGGAGTTACGGCAAAAGATTTGGCGTTAGATATTGGTCTTCCCTTCCATCCGGGGGCGTTAAAATATTATAAGGAGGTGGGAGCCATCAAGTAATAAATATTCGTTCAG
>JBDOIB010000086.1:0-5032 GCA_041082155.1 Thermodesulfobacteriota bacterium
TCCTGCCAGTCCTTTCTGGATGGTGGTTTGGACCAGTTGATGAAGAGGAAGCCCTGCTTCCGCTTCTACAAATTCTCCATCAAAACAGACCTTTCTAAGTCCTTGGGTTAAACAGACCACCCACCCTCTGATTCCTTTATCCTTTACGATGAGGTTTGTCCCTCGGCCTAAAATAAAAAGGGGAATCTTCTTTCGCTTAGCCACTTTTAGAACTTTTTTGAGTTCTTCCAGATTCTTCGGGAAAAGCACGACATCCGCTGGTCCTCCCACTCGAAGGGAAGTGAGTTGCTTCATGGGGACGTCAAAAAGAACTCTTCCTTCGATCAATCCTTCGGCTAACTTTCTGTAATCCCGCATCATCGAATTCTTTTATTTCTTTTAATTTAAATCCTTACGCCAAACGCTCCACCAGTTCATCCGCCACTTGCCAGATATCCCCTGCCCCCAGGGTAATCACCATATCCCCGGGTTGAAGGATCTTAAGAAGATGCTCTACGATTTCCTTCTTTTCTGGAAGATAGGTGACCTCCCGATGGCCTGACTCTCTGATTCCCTCATAGAGTGCCTTGGCTTCCACCCCTTCGATTCGCTCCTCTCCAGCTGGATAGATCTCTGTGAGAATAAGAATTTCTGCATCATAGAAGGCCGTCAGGAATTCATGGAAAAGGGCTTTCGTCCGTGTATAACGATGGGGTTGGAACACCACGATCAGTCTCCTTTTCCATCCCATCTTCGCTGCTTTTAGAGTGGCCATCACCTCCACCGGATGATGCCCGTAATCATCCACCACCAGAATTCCCCTCTTTTCCCCCTTAATCTGAAAGCGTCTTTGGATTCCGCTGAATTCAGCCAAAGCTTCCTGAACCGTTCGAAAAGAGAGGTCCAGCTCGAAAGCGGTCGCCACTGTAGCTAAGGCATTATAAACATTATGGAGGCCTGGCATGCGGAGAGTTAACCTTCCTAATCTTCTCTTCTGAAAAAGGACATCGAAAGAGGTCGAGAGTCCTTCGAATTCAATCTCTTCCGCACGAAAATCGGCTTGGGCCGTCAACCCATAGGTTGTATATCTCTTCTTCAGTTTCGGGATGAGGCTCTGGATATTGGGATGATCGAGGCAGACGACGGCCAGTCCAAAAAAAGGAATCTTATGAAGAAACTGAAGAAAGGTCTCCTTGATGTCCTCAATTCCTTTGTAATAATCGAGATGATCTGCATCAATGTTGGTCACCACGGCAATGGTTGGCATTAATTTTAAAAAAGAGCCGTCACTCTCATCGGCCTCGGCGACCAAAAACTCCCCTTGACCGAGCCTTGCATTGCTTCCCAAGCTGTTCAGCCTTCCTCCGATCACCACAGTGGGATCGAGTCCCCCTGCTGCTAAGACGGTGGCAATGAGGGAGGTGGTTGTTGTCTTTCCGTGGGTCCCTGCAATGGCAATCCCCACCTTCATTCGCATCAATTCAGCCAGCATCTCAGCCCTGGGGATAATCGGGATGTGTCTCTCTTCAGCAACCTCGACCTCTGGATTCCCGGGGCGAATGGCTGAAGAGACGACCACTACATCGGCTTCTTTCACATTCTCTTTTCGATGGCCATAATGAATCTCACAGCCAAGGGATTGCAGCCTTCGGGTCACTTCCGTCTCTCTGAGGTCTGAGCCACTGATGTGATAGCCCAGATTGAGCAGGACCTCAGCAATCCCGCTCATTCCGCTTCCCCCGATCCCCACCAAATGAATGTTCTTAATCTTTCCTTTTCTGTACATGTGAATAAAAACTCACCCTTTATGGTGTGAGAGCTGAATGAGTTGATAACAATGATCCACAATCTCTTGAGCCGCCCTCGGTCTTCCGAAACTGCGAATGGAGACCTCCATCTTCCTCCTTTCCTCTGGATGCTCATATAACCGAAGAATGGCTTGAGAAAGAGTGGATCCATTGAGCCGTTCATCACGAATCACCAAGGCAGCCCCTCTTTCCATGAGCCTCTGAGCATTGAGGAGCTGGTGTTGATGGGCTGAATAGGGATACGGAATAAGGATGGCGGCCTTTCCGCAAACCGCCAGTTCGGCAAGGGTACTGGCTCCCGCTCGTGAGACGACAAGATCTGCCTTTTGATAGGCAAGGGCCATCTCCTGGATGAACGGCGTCACCTCCGCCTCATACCCTTTCTCCCGATACCTCCTCTCGACAAACTCCAGATCATCCTTTCCTGTCTGATGAATGACTTTTATGAAGGGTTTCAATCTCTCAAGAGGTTCAAGGGCTTCCACCATCGCCAGATTGATCCGATGAGCTCCTGCACTCCCCCCAAAGATAAGAACCGTGAATCGTTCCTCTTTTTTTGTGAAGGAACCCAAAGAGGTCATCTCTTTTCGAATAGGATTTCCGGTCACAATCGTCTTCCTCTTGGGGAAATATCTCTTTGTCTCTTCAAAGGAGACAAAAATCCTGTGGACCCACCATTTCAAGAGTTGATTGGTCGCCCCTGGAATGATATTCTGCTCATGAATGGCACGAGGAAGCCCAAGAAGAGCAGCGGCAAAAAGAACGGGACCGGAGGCATACCCTCCCACTCCAATGACCATCTCTGGCCGATAGCTTTTCAAAATGGCATAGGACTCTAAAATGGCCTTGGGGAGAAACCAGAAAGACTTCAACTTCCATCCGAAAGACTTTCCTCGAATAGGCATAGCTGAAATGGTCCTCAACGGATATCTCCCGTTTCCGAGCACTCTCTTCTCAATTCCTCTTTCTGTGCCCACAAAGAGAATCTCGTTTCCCTCCTCTCTTTCCAGAAAGGCTTCAGCAATCGCCATGGCTGGAAAGAGATGACCTCCTGTGCCTCCCCCTGCAATCACCCATCTCATCTACGTTCCGCGTAAGATGAGAGATGAAGAAGAATTCCCATTCCCATCAAGTTTGCGACCAATGAAGTCCCTCCATAACTGATAAACGGGAGGGTTAATCCTTTCGTAGGGAGAAGACCTAACACAACCCCCATATTGATCACCGATTGAAGAGAAATCATCAGGGTCAAGCCTAAAGCCAAATAGCAGGCGAATCGTTCCTGAAGCGAAAGGGCAATTTGAATCCCTCTGAACGTCAGGATAAAGAAGAGAAGAACCACGACCATGGCCCCTATCAATCCTAATTCTTCTCCAATAATCGAAAAAATAAAGTCTGTATGGGGAGCAGGAAGGAAGAAAAGTTTCTGCCTTCCTTCTCCAAGCCCCTGTCCAAAAAGACCTCCGGAACCAAAGGAAAGAAAAGATTGGATAATCTGGAAACTACTTCCTTTGGGATCTTCCCAGGGGCGGATGAATCCCATCAACCTTTTGTAACGATATTCAGCACTCATGAGAAAGGCATAGACCAGTGGAATAGCGACCAAAAAGGCCGAGAGTAAATAGATCATCCTGGCCCCGCTGATGAAGAGGAGAATAAATACGAGGATGATCAAAAAAAGGGCCGTTCCAAAATCAGGCTCCTTCAGAATGAGACCGATGATGATCCCTGAAAAAAGAACCACGGGAAGAAATCCAAAGGAAAAGCTTCGAATCTTCTCCTCTTTCTTTGTCAGGAGATAAGCCAAGAAAATCACTAACCCCAGCTTTGCACACTCGGAAGGTTGAAAGGAGAATCCTCCCAGCCGGATCCATCGCATCGATCCTCCGGCCCGATACCCAATCCCTGGAATAAAGACCGCCATTAATAAGAGAATAGAAAGAAGGAAGATCGGATAGGCCAATCGTTTAAATCTCTCGTAAGGAAAAAACATGAAGAGGAACATCAGCAAAAATCCAATCCCTGCAAAGAAGGCCTGTCGTTTAAGAAAATAGTAAGGGTCGCCAAACCGCTCATTCGCGATGATGGCACTGGTACTATAAACCATGACAATCCCGATGCTCACGAGCATCAAGGTCACAAACAGGAGAATGAGATCAACCCTCCTTTTCCCTTTCATTTCCTTACAACCGTCTGACCAATTCTTTAAAGATCGTTCCTCTCTCCCGATAATCTTTAAACATATCAAAACTCGAGCAGGCAGGTGAAAGAAGAACCACATCCCCTGGCTTGGATGTTTGGTAAGCCAAGGACACAGCCTCCTCCATACTCTCCGCCTTGAGGGTCTCTGTGAATGAGCCTAACTCCTGAGCCATCCTTTCTCTTGCTTCTCCGATCAGAATCAACCGTTTCACTCGCCTCCGGATGAGGTCTTTTAACGGGGAGAGGTCTGTCTTCTTATCCTTTCCGCCCGCAATAAGGATCACCGGTTCTGAAAAGCTCTGAAGGGATTTCACCACAGAACCCACATTCGTTCCTTTGGAGTCATTATAGAATCGAATCCCTCCGATCTCTCTTACAAATTCAAGGCGATGTTCTAACCCTTGAAACCGGTTGAGAACCTTTTGGATCGTTTGGGGGGAAGATCCGAAGAGCCTCGCCGCAAGAATTGCGGCCATCATATTCTCTATATTATGAACTCCCTTTAAGGGTGCCTCCTTCAGGGAATATCGTTCTTCGATCGAATGCATTCTTAAAAAAATCTCCTCTCCATTAGAAAAGGCACCCTCCTCTGTGGCTTTACCCATTGTAAAAAAAAGTTTTTTCCCAAACATCCGATCTAAGGAACTCATCACGACCGGATCATCTCGGTTCAGGATCGCCCAATCTTCAATGGTTTGATTCTCGAAAATTCTAAGTTTGGCCTGGATATAAGCTTTATAATTTGGATAACGATCGAGATGATCCTCTGTGATATTGAGAAGAACCGCACAGTGAGGCCGAAACCTCTCAATCCTTTCTAACTGGAAACTGGAGATCTCAACGACCAGAACGTCCCATGGTTCTTTTCCATCCGCAAAAAGGATAAGGGGCTCTCCGACGTTCCCTCCTATCCCCACTCGTTTTCCCTCCTCCCTTAGCATCTCTCCCGTGAGGAGGGTGGTCGTCGTTTTTCCATTTGTTCCAGTGATTGCAATGAGGGGAGCCTTAAGAAAATGGTAGGCGAGTTCAATTTCACTGATCAC
>JBDOIB010000416.1:0-1410 GCA_041082155.1 Thermodesulfobacteriota bacterium
TTGGAAGAAATTCCATGGATACCCGTGAAATAGAAGGCGTGGATTGTGGGAATATTCGATATAGTAAATATTGCCCTACTCTTATTTTTGACGAAGTTTTCGTTCCTTGGGAACGGGTCTTTATGTATAAGGAAGTGGAATTTGCAGCCGAATTGGTCAACCGTTTTTCTGCCTTTCATCGGCAATCCCATGGAGGTTGTAAGGCAGGAAAGATCGATGCCATGACGGGTGCGGCCTTGATGATGATGGAATATAATGGAACCACAAAAGTAAGCCATCATAAGGAGAAAATCATAGATATGATTCATAGAGCTGAGACTCTTTATGGATGTAGTCTCGCCGCCTCTTATGAAGGAAAGAAAGAACCTTCAGGAACCTACTTCATCAATCCCATTCTGGCGAATGCTTCAAAGATTCATGAGGGAAAGGAGATGGCTGAGGCGACCCGGTTGATGATTGATATTGCGGGAGGGTTTGTTGCGGACCTTCCTTCAGATAAGGATTTTGAGAATCCCGAGATAGGAGAACTTTTGAAGAAATATTTGAAGGGTGCCTCTGGTGTTCCCGTTGAGAATAGGATTCGAATGTTACGGTTGATCGAGAAGATGGCCATGGAGAGTGCAGATACCATCTCAGATATTCACGGGGGAGGATCTCCTGCTGCTCACCGCCTAACCATTTTCAGGGAATCAGACCTCGAATACAAAAAGAGATGTGCAAAACGGCTTGCTGGAATTGCGGAATAGAAGACTTCTCTGAACGAATAGGTTAAATAGAAGGCGTTTAAGTTAAAAGGCCCATATTTTTTAAAATTTCTTTCAATTCTTCTTTGGCTTTCGGACTCATTCCCCCAACGGGTGGAATCCCAATCCCCGCCTCTATTCCAATCAGGTTTAATGCTTCTTTGATCACCACAGGGAACGTACCCAGATCAAAGGCCAATCGAAGAGGAGCTAATCGATACTGAGCTGAAAGGGCCCTCTGATGGTCTCCCTTCATAAAGGCCTCGTAGATTTCGACAATCAATTTAGGGGCGACATTCGCAGTTGCGGCGATGGCTCCTTTCCCACCATAGCAAAGAGTCCCGTAAATCAAGGTATCTCGCCCCGCAAGGACGGAGAACTTCTCTCCCGTTCTTCGAATATATTCAGCCGTAAGGGTAAGATCACCGGAAGAATCTTTAATCCCCACAATATTTTCGACCCGGGAAGCACGAACCACAAAGTCAGCGGAGAGATTGACCCCTGTTCGAGGGGGATTGTTATAGAGAAGGACAGGAAGACGGGTTGATTTTGCAATCGAGGTATAATATTCCATCAATTCCTCATCGTTCGGTCGAATGAAATAAGGGGTGATGACAGATACCGCACTGGCTCCGGCCGATTCAGCCATTTGAGTCAGGGCGATAGC
>JBDOIB010000103.1:0-6209 GCA_041082155.1 Thermodesulfobacteriota bacterium
TCGCCCCCTGAGCTACTCCCACTGCCATTGCACCAATGGCAGGCCTTGAGCGATTGAGGGTTCTCATCATCAACCACCATCCTCCCCCTTCATCTCCTATTCTCTGGGTAATGGGGACTTGGACATCATCCAGAATGACCTCTGCCGTATTGGATCCCCTGATTCCCATCTTCTCCTCTATCTTTCCCACAGAGAGTCCAGGCGTGCCTTTTTCTATCACAAATCCAGTAATCCCCTCGATTCTCCGCTCTGGCTGGGTGGTGGTAAATACCGTATAAAAATCTGAGACACCCCCATTGGTAATAAAGCACTTCCTCCCATTGATTCGATAAGAGTCCCCTTCCAAGATCGCTTTAGTTCGAATGGAGGCCGCATCCGATCCGAATTCTGGTTCTGTGAGACAGAAACAGATCAATCCTTTTTCTTTCGCCAATTGAGTTAAAACTCTCTTTTTTAATTCCTCCGAACCTCCTAAAGCGACGGGCATGGTACCAACAGCCTGTACCACAACCAGAAGAGCAGAGGAAGCACAATATCGAGCCAGTTCTTCAACGATAATGCAAAATGAGGTAATATCGCCCTCTTCTCCTCCATAGGTTTTAGGAATGAGGAGCCGCAAAAAACCATGTCGAGCAAACTCATCCACGATCTCCCATGAAAAAACACCTTTGCCGTCAATCTCCGAAGCTCTGGAGGCCACAAAATCTTTAGCAACTTCCCTCGCTTTGGTTCTCCAGTTCTCTCTCATCTGTTCGACAGGATCCATTTTTTCCAATCTCCTACATATTCCAGCCCCCTGAGACTTCAACCCAGGCCCCAGTGATAAAGCTTGCTTCGTCGGAAGCTAAAAAAGCCACCACATTGGCCACCTCCTCAGGTTGGCCCATTCTTCTCAGGGGTGTATGATCAATGATCATATTTCGATACTTCTCAGGCATCTTTGCAATGGTGGGTGTGTAGATAAGCCCCGGAAGAACAGCATTCACATTAATTTCATATCGACCCAATTCCCTGGCTACACTCTTCGTCAAGGCGAGGATTCCTCCCTTGGCCGAACTGTAACTGATCGCCGCAATCCCTCCGCTTCTTCCATAAATGGATGAGATATTTACGATCTTTCCGTAACGATTCTCTATCATATGAGGAGCAACAGCCTGGATACAGTTCAAAGTCCCTTTAAGGTGTACCCCCAGCACCGCATCCCAATCCTCCTCTTTAACCTTTAAAAGGGTTGCTCCTCGATCAAAACCTGCATTGTTTACCAAAATATCGATTCTCCCCCACAAGGATAAAACCTTTTCTACCATCTCCCGGACTTGCTCTGAATTAGCCACATCCACAAAGAGATAGAGAGCTTTCTGGCCCAGGGCTTCAACCTCTTTTTTCACTTCGGGACCCGTCTTGGGATTAATCTCAGCAATCACTATATCTGCCCCTTCCTGGGCCATCTTAATCGCGATACTTCGGCCAATCCCCTGCCCTGCTCCTGTAACAATCGCCTTTTTCCCTCTTAATCTCATCTTCGAACCTGTCAAATTAAAATAAAGCGAAATGCATTTTAACAAAATGGTCTTTTGCAGTCAATAATTTTAATATTCATCATACTTTTACACTCCGAAAGGATAATAATTAGGATTACATTGCATCCATCCCCATTCCCCTTCTCCTTCCGCTCAGAGAAGAGAGTCGAAAGTCAAAAAACATCTCTAGATTAATTTTGATTATTCATTTCCAGAAGGCTGTTTGGAGGACGAAAAAAGGAAGTTTCTTACACCGGTGACTTCATGGCCCGAACTGTTAGAACAGCCATGTCTCCGGAATGAAGAACCTTGTCAGTAACGCTTCCAAAAACCCAACGACCAATCCCGGATCGGCCATGGGTGGACATTACAATAAGATCAATTCCATTTTCTTCTGCGTATTCAAGAATCTGATCCGCTGGAGATCCTAATTTTAAAACACAGGAGGTCACCAACCCCTTTTCCTGAAATTTAATCTCCCACTGTCTAAGATAAGATTGCGCAAATTCCTTAATATATTCCTCTATTTCTCTTTGAGTAGCAAGGGTGATTTCAGGTACCCGATATCCGGTTTCGATAGTAGAGGGAGTGTATACTTGAAATAAAATTATTTCTGCATTAAACGCCAAGGCCAATGCCTCAGCGAAGGGTATAGCTATTTCTCCTAATCTTGAGCCATCCAATGGGAGCAAAATTTTTTTCACTAACCTCTTCTCTTGAATATATGTGGAATCGATTGGTTTTCGGATGAGAAGCACAGGAATTTCTGCCGCTCGAAGGACTTTGGCTGCAATATTTCCTAAAAGCCATGGTCCTCGACTTGACCGCCCCCGGCTGCACATAGCAATGAGATCCAAATTATTCTCTTTAGCATATTTTAAGATTTCATCGGCAGGTTTTCCAAAAAGAACAACACCTTTTACCTTAACCCCTTCCTTTGCTTCCCAGTCTTTAAGTTGGAGCTCAACTTTTTCAATGATCCGCTCTTGATAGGAGTGATATAGAGGATCGACTTCTTCGGCGTGAAGCTCAGAAACACTGGCGATAACAATTTCAGCACTAAATTTAGTAGCAATCATTTCTCCATAAGGTAAAACCATCTCTGCCGTTCTTGATCCATCCAATGGAACCAATATTTTCTTAAACATTTCCCACCTCCATCTTCCTTCAGAAAGGGTTGCCTCTCTATCTCAGAAACTCTAATCAAAATTGGAGGTATGCTGGGCTCAAAGGGGGAGAAATCCAAATCCATTCTTCCCTTTACCCCCATCATCTCAACTTCCTGATTTACCTCTTTAATTCTTTCTGGCTTTTCTTTAATTGTCTTTCGCCCTTCATCGGTCAAACTGGTTAACATCAGATAAATTGGCATTGTCCCCACCTCCTTGAATCAGTAGCCCCTTTTCCCAGCATCCCCCTTATTTTTTAATTAACTTTTGAATTTCGTGTCGAAGGGCAATGGTCGTGGCTGCCAGTCTGGAACTGATTACAGTGGATAAATGTTTCATCACGAGATAGCCTGCCTCTTTCTCCTGATCAAAAAGATCCAGTAATTTTTTACCATTGATGGTAATGACTTCAGAATCTTTCTCGCATCTGGCAGAGGCTGTTAACCGATGAGGTGGAACCAGAGCAGACCAGCCGAAAATCTCCCTTTCCTCTACTGTGTAAACAGTGGTCAGAATCTCATAGTCATAAATCTTGAACTCAATTTGAATATCGACTTTTCCACTTTTTAATAAATAGATGTCATTGGCAAATCCTCCACTTGTAAAGATGACCGATCCCTTCGATAAAGATCTTTCCTGACAGAGAGGAATTATTTTGTTTAAAGCCTCATCTGATAACTCGCTAAATAGAGGAAACCCTTTTAATGTCTCTTTGGTGATCATCCCTCCACCCCCTTTCCATGAAAATCCTACCGCACTTCGAGATTATTTTTTTATTCTTCGGGAGTAACTTTTTCCACCATCATCCATTCATGTCCTAAGGCTGCACGCCACTGGAGCATCTCCTGCCTAAATGTCTCGTAATTTTTTTGAAGGGCTTCGTAGAGTTTCGCATTTTCAAGGACAATGGCACCAAGATGGGCCACCGCTCCTACAAAATAAATATCTTCGGTGGTAAATTGATAAGGCTCTGAAGTATAAACTCGAATGACCCCTATAATCTCTTCCCTGATTGTCACGGGCTCTCCCCACCTCCTTGATCAAAAAAGCCCTGATAAAACTTTTCCTACGGCTCAAAAATTAAGGGCCGTGGTGAAATCTTCTTTACCCACGGCCCTTCCTGACGATCACCCAAGAATTATTTATGGATCAGAATTACACCGTGAGTAAATTGCAGTTCTAAACCCCCATCCGAACTTACAACCCCTATTCAAAAAAGAAGAATTGAACTGACACATCTTTATCAAAATTTCTAAAAAAATTTTATTCCTTTAAAAAAATTATGTCAAGAAAAAATTTTTCTAAGTATGTGAAAATATTCACTTTTCTTGACATCACCTTCGATCTGTAATATTCTTTTTGGGTCATTTATTTAAAGAATTTTTTATTTAAAATTTTAATATGGTTAGATGGGCAATGACGATCGATCTCGATAAATGTACAGGATGTCAGGCCTGCACGATTGCCTGTAAAGTTGAAAATAATGTTCCCCATGGTTCCCCGGAAGAACAGAGAAAACAAAGAGAAATCTATTGGAACAAAATCATTGCCGTAACTCAGGGGAAATATCCGAATGTGCAGACCCTGTTAATTCCTATGCCGTGTATGCATTGTGACCGGCCTCCCTGTGTAACCGTTTGTCCTGTAAGGGCCACCTATCGTCGAGAGGATGGAATCGTGATGCAGGACTTTCGAAAATGTATTGGATGTAAATATTGCATGGTGGCGTGTCCTTATGAAGCAAGAAGTTTCAATATTAAAGAACAGGAGTCAAAGCCGTATCACCGTCAAGACCCACCTCCTGATCGTGAGGTTCGAGGAAAATGGCCCTTCCCAAAACGAACACACGGCGTGGTAGAAAAATGTAACTTCTGTTTTCATCGAATCGATCAGGGAATAAAAGAAGGAAAAAAGATTGGAACAGAGGTGGTCCCAGCCTGTGTGGAGAGCTGCCCCTCCCGTGCAAGAAGCTTCGGTGATTTAGATGATCCTTCAAGCGATATTTCTCGTCTTCTCTCTTTCCGAATCTGGTTCAGACTTCGAGACGAGCTTGAAACAAAGCCAAAGGTCTATTACCTGACAAAATAAGAGGCATCCGATGAAACTTACCTACACACCTGTTGAATTCCGATCTCAAAGCTACTTTTGGTTATTGGGAATTCTTTCAGTTCTCTCGATTATTGGATTCGTTTGCTTCGTGATGAGTTATATGCAGGGGCATCAAGTCTTCGGGATGAGTAATCGGATCCCCTGGGGAATGTCCATCATCATTACCATCTTCCTCATTGGCTTGAGCGCGGGCTCTCTCATCCTTTCTTCTTTGACCTATGTATTTGGCAGAGAGGAATATCGTCTGATCTCACGGGTTGCAGTTTTTCTAGCCATTGTCCTGATCTTCGGAGCCATGGTCGGAATTTCTCTCGATCTTGGAAGACCAGAGAAGATGTGGCGCCTCTTTATGTTTTTTGTCTTAAATAATATGCGCTCGATGTTCGCTCTCAATGGGATTCTGTATGGTGGCTATTTCATGATCAGTTTTCTTTATTTCGGATTCATTTTGGCCAACCATCCAAAATGGACTAAAAAGATAGGGGTATTGGCCATGATCTGGGCCTCCATGGTTCATATGGGAACAGGGGCAATCTTTGGCTTTATTGTGGCCCGACCGATCTTTTATTCTCCTATAAAACCTTTCGAATTTGTAGCCGCAGCAATGGCTTCTGGACTGGCGCTCCTGATTATTGTGGTAATCTCTGCCTTTCATTTTGCCAGAAGAAATTACTGGAAAGAACCCTTTTTCTCCCTCGCAAAACTCCTTTTAGGGCTAACGATCGCATTGGTTGTCTTCGTCCTGATTGATAAATTGACCCACCTCTACTCCCCCCATCGAGAACCGACCCTCTGGCTCCTCACAGGGCCTTTTGCCTGGTTATTCTGGGGTTTTCAGGTTGGATGTGGTTATCTTTTGCCCATCCTATTATTGAGTCATCCTCAAATTCGAAAAACAATAAAAGGCCTTATGATAGCCTCCTCTTTAATTGTCATCGGAATCTTCTTTGAGCGATTTACCTTGGTCATCCCGGGTACCGCCCATCCGATGCCTTTTTATTCAGGAAGAATAGAAGGAGTGTGGGGTCAAGCAGGAACCTTTCCCTTAACAACTATCGAGCTCCTTATGTGCCTGGGGATTTTCTCTATCATGGGCCTTTTTTTTATCCTTGGATTGAGATACTTAGACCTCCTTCCTCTCATTGAGAGGGAAGGTTCTAAGGTGATCATGGATCAATAATGATGATGGAGAGTTTTACCCGGTCTGTTGCCATATTTTTAGAAGTAACATTACTGACCGCTTTTTTATACTCCTTTCTTGTGGCCATTAGACTTACCCTTTTTGACCTTGGGTTGGACCCAAAATATAAAAAATTTTTAAGGATATCCTTATTAATTATTGGAGGAATGGTCCTTTCCTTTCTGATCGCCCATCTGTTTACGTTCTATCCTCGCCTACATCATATTCTTT
>JBDOIB010000114.1:0-4249 GCA_041082155.1 Thermodesulfobacteriota bacterium
AAGCTCCAATCCCTTGACTGTAAAATCAATATTTCCCCCCATCTTGGCAAATCGAATCGCTTCTCTTAGGAGAGCCTCGGTCCGTGTCAGATGGGTTGGAAGAAATTGGCCAATAGGAATCTCTGTCTCCTTGACTATCCGAATAATAGGATCAAGCATCTTCGGGCCACTCCCAACGTGGAGATGGACAAGCCCGGCTTTACCCCCTAAAAGACCCCCGACTCTTGCCTCTGCTGCGAGCCGACAGAGTTCTTCAAAGGTGGGTTGAGAGGAGCGATGGTCCGAAATGGCCACTTCTCCAACCCCGATCACTTTAGGAATAAGGGCGATATCCTTTCGGACGCTTCCGGTAATGGTTGGAGAAGGAAGTTGGTAGGACCCGCAGTATATATATGTCGAGATCCCTTCCTCTTCCAGTTGCATCGCTTTGGCAAGCAGGGTCTCTGGCATTCGAGAAACATCATCGGTACCAAGACAGCCGACTACGGTGGTCACGCCTGCACGTGTAATCTTCGAAAGGGTGATCTCCGGGGTTCTCGTTCGTGGCCCACCTTCCCCACCCCCTCCCAAGAGATGGACATGAAGGTCGATGAAACCCGGTGTGATGAGTCTCCCTTGCGCCGAAATAGTTTGAGCTTTAAATTCATCGGGTAGATGGATCTTCTCTGAGATTTTAGCGATCGTCCTCCCTACGATAAGAATATCCTTAATCCCCATTTTTTCAGGGGCATAGAGAGTTCCTCCTCGAATCACCGTAAACATTTTAAAGTTCCTCCTTTAAGCTTCGTAATCCCCCTTCTTTATAAGTGAATAATAGGTCCAACCCCATAACTTTTTCATTTTATATCAATCCGCATTCTTAGGGTTTTCGGAAATACTCCTGTCGGACCTAAAACCCTTTCCGCCATTCATCGATAGAGATGACAGGCGATCCATCGATCTTCCTCAACAGAATGAAACAAAGGTTCTTCCTCTGAACATCGGGGCAAGGCGTATCTGCATCGAGGATGAAATCTGCATCCGCTGGGGGGATGGATCAGGCTTGGAACATCGCCCTCGAGTATGATCTCTTCTCTCTTCCTTTTTGGGTCCAGGGTGGGAACTGCAGCCAGAAGCGCCCTTGTATATGGATGTAGAGGGGTTTGAAAGAAACTTTGCTTTTTCCCCAATTCAACCACCTTTCCTAAATACATCACCGCCACTCGATCGCTGAGATGCCGAATCACTCCAATATTATGAGAGATAAACAGATAAGTTAATCCAAACACTTCTTTAAGGTCTTTCATGAGATTGAGGATCTGAGCCTGAACCGAAACGTCAAGGGCTGACGTGGGTTCGTCAGCCACAATGAGCTTGGGCTTCGTCGCCAAGGCCCTGGCAATCCCGATTCGTTGACGCTGCCCACCTGAAAATTCATGAGGATACCGATAGAGGTGTTCCCTCTGAAGGCCAACAGATTGAAGTAGTTGAGCTACCTTCTCATCCCTCTGAGACCGGTCAACCAGACCATGGATCTCCATCGGTCGGCCTACGATCTCAGCGACAGTCATCCTTGGATTGAGGGAGGCGAAGGGATCCTGAAAGATAATTTGCAAGGATTGCCTGAGAGGATGAATCTCTTTCTTATCCAATTTGGTGAGGTCTTTTCCTTCAAAGATAATTTCCCCTTCCGTTGGCTCGATCAACTTAAGAATAAGCCTTCCTACGGTCGTTTTTCCACAGCCGGACTCTCCCACCAGACCCAATACTTCCCCCCGATTGATAGAAAGATCGACTCCATCCACAGCCCGAACAAAAGTTTTCTCCTTCCACCATCCCTTCTGGATGGGGAAATATTTTCTGAGTCCTTTCACTTCCAATAAGGATTCAACCATTCCTATTCTTTCCCTGATAGAGAAAGCAGGCAACGAAGTGCCCTTCAGAAACCTCTATGAGTGGAGGAACGAATTGGTCACATGGATCAAATCGGAACGTACACCTGGGATGGAATTTACATCCCCTTGGAGGTTGACTAAGATCCGGAACCACTCCTGGGATCACCGAGAGGGTTTCCTTCTCCTCTTCCATTCGAGGAATGGCACCCCATAACCCTTTGGTATAGGGATGTTTAGGATTTTCAAAAATGTCTTCCACCGAGGCCTTCTCTACAATTGAACCTGCATACATCACCCCAACCCGGTCGCACATCTCGGCAATCACCCCCAAATCATGGGTAATCAGAAGAATAGAAGTATCGAACTCTCTCTTCATCTCTTTGAGGAGTCTTAGAATCTGTGCCTGAATCGTCACATCAAGGGCTGTGGTCGGTTCATCAGCAATCAAAAGATATGGTCGGCAGGAAAGCTCCATGGCAATCATGGCCCTCTGTCTCATCCCTCCACTCAATTGGTGAGGAAACTGTCTCATGACTTTTTGAGCATCGGGCATATGAACCCTCTCGAGCATCTCTACCGCTCTCCGGTAAGCTTCATGTCTCCCAACCTTTTGATGGAGCATAATGACCTCCATCATCTGATCTCCGATGCGAAAGACAGGATTCAAAGAAGTCATCGGCTCCTGAAAGATCATTGAAATTTCTCTTCCCCGGATGGAGCGAATCTCTTCCTCTGAGAGATGGAGAAGGTTCCTTCCTCTAAAATGGATCTCGCCTTGAACAATCTTTCCGGGGGGATAGGGAATGAGCCTTAAAATTGAAAGCGCGGTCACCGACTTTCCGCAACCTGTCTCCCCCACAAGTCCAAAGGTCATTCCCTTTTCGATCTCGAAACTTACACCGTCAAGGGCATAGATGGTATGGCCTCTTGAGTAGAAATGGACTTTTAAGTCTTTAATGGTTAAAAGGGAATTCTCTTTTTCCATTCCTTGATTCTATCTTGAATCACTCTCTCAATCTCGGATCCAGAGAATCTCTGAGTCCATCCCCGAAGAGATTGAATCCCATGACCACAAGCATGATGGCCAATCCTGGCACTGTGGCTACATGGGGGGCTGTAATGAGATAGGCTCTCGCATTAGAAAGCATGGCTCCCCACTCAGCCGTTGGAGGTTGAACCCCAAGCCCTAAAAAACTCAGTCCTGAGGCTGTCAAGAGAACTGTAGCCATCCGAAGCGTGGTCTGGACAATGATAGGCGCCATAGAATTGGGAAGCAGATAACGGAAGAGAATATCAAAATCCCTCTCTCCCACGGCACGGGCTGCCTCAATGAATTCCTTTTCTTTTAATGAAATCACAGAGCCTCGAACGATCCTTGCGAATTGAGGAATGGAATAGATTCCCGCTGCGAGCATCAAGTTCGTCAATCCCGGACCTAAAACTGCAATAATGGAGATAGCCAGAAAGATCCCTGGAAAGGCAAGGAGAATATCCATCAGTCTCATGATCAGGTTATCGAGCCTTCCCCCATAATATCCTCCAATCATCCCGAGAAGGGTCCCCACGACTAAAGCAATCGAGACGGAGATGATTTGTATCTGAAGGGAGATTCGAGCCCCATAGATGACCCGACTGAGGAGATCCCTTCCGAGAGGATCGGTCCCAAGAAGATGTTCCCGACAGGGTGGTTTTAATCTTTTCGTTAAATCCCCTTCGTTAGGAGGATAAGGTGAAAGCCAAGGTGCAAAAATGGCAATAAAGACAAAGAGCAGAACGATCACTCCACCCACAATCGCTGCACGATTTCTTCTCAGTCTTCTCCAGACCTCTGCAATCTGACCTGTTTTAAGAATCTCCTTCTCATTCATATCTTATTTTGGGATCGAAAAAGGCGTAGGCAATATCGGTCAAAAGGTTAACCAGAACAAAGGTGGTTGCAACCAGAAGCATAGAGCCCTGGACAATGGGATAGTCCCTCTGAAAGATTCCATCCACCATCAATCTCCCAACCCCGGGAAGAGAAAAGACCGTTTCCGTAAGAACGGCTCCTCCCAGCATATAACCAAATTCAAGACCAAACACCGTAATCACAGGAATCATGGCATTCTTTAAGGCATGTTTATAGATCACGATAAACTCCCGAAGTCCATTGGCCCTTGCCGTGCGGATGTAGTCCTGTCGAATCACCTCAAGCATGGAGGCTCGGGTCATTCGAGCAATTACAGCTGATCCGGAGGCCCCGAGGGCAATAGCAGGGAGGATGAGATGTAGGATCGTTCCTTTTCCACCTGCAGGAAACCATCTCAAGTGAACCGAAAAAACAAGCATCAGAAGGAGCCCAAACCAGAAGATAGGCATAGAAATTCCAAAAAGAG
>JBDOIB010000130.1:0-1872 GCA_041082155.1 Thermodesulfobacteriota bacterium
GGCTCCAAACGACCATTATCTATGTGACTCATGATCAGGTAGAGGCCATGACCATGGGGACCAAGATTGTGGTAATGAAGGATGGGGTCATCCAGCAGATTGGTTCCCCCCTGGAGGTGTATCACTATCCTGTCAATCTGTTTGTGGCTGGTTTTATTGGAAGTCCGGTGATGAATTTCGTTCCCTGCCGGATCCTCAACGAGGGGAATCGACTGATGCTTGACGCTGAGGATTTCAGGCTTCCGATTCCTGAGAAGAAGGCCCCTTATTATCGATCCTGGGTTGGAAAGGAGGTCATCTTTGGGATTCGTCCCAATGATATTTATGATCGTCGTTATGCTCCTGAGTCTATAAGAGACAATGCGGTCAAAACTGTTGTTGAAGTTATAGAACCCTTAGGATCTGAGTTTGATCTGTTTGTGGCTACGAAGTGGCACAATTTAGTGGCGGTCGTGGGAACTCAAACTCACGCGAAGGTCCATCAAGAAATTGAGCTTGTCTTTGACCTAAATAAGATGCACCTCTTTGAAAAGACCACTCCTAATCTCAGAATTAAAACAGAATAGGAGTTTGATCGATGAAAAGACAATTCGTCATAGGGATAGACATCGGCACCTCTGGATGTAAGTGTATTCTTCTCGATGAACGGGGCAAAGTATTAGCAAGTGTTACCAAAGATTATCCTCTCTATACCCCGAAACCTGGTTGGGCTGAACAAAATCCAGAGGACTGGTGGAGGGCAACGAAAATATCCATAAGACAAATTTTAAAAAGATTAGATTCCATAAGGAATATTAAAGCAATTGGCCTCAGTGGCCAAATGCACGGTCTTGTAATCTTAGATAAAAATTCCCGGGTAATTCGTCCAGCGATCCTCTGGAACGATCAGAGAACAGAGAAACAATGTCAGGAGATTCAAGATAAAGTCGGTGGGATCAATGGACTTCTTGAATTAACCAATAATCGAATGCTTCCCGGCTATACAGGAGGAAAGATCTTATGGGTTCGCGAAAATCAACCCCATTTCTATGATAGGATCAAGAAGATATTGAATCCCAAGGATTATATCCGTTTCCGTTTAACAGGTGAATTTGTAACAGAAGTCTCCGATGCTTCAGGAACTGGCCTTTTCAATGTGAGGAAAAGAGACTGGTCTTATCGATTACTGGAACTTTTAGATATCCCAAAGGAGTGGCTTCCCCGTTGTTATGAATCTTGCGAAATTAGTGGGGCGCTAAGTGCTAAAATCGCCAAAGAACTCGGCCTTCCGGTGGGACTTCCTGTAGTTGGAGGTGGAGGAGATGCAGTCGTTCAAACAACAGGGACCGGGATCATTGAACCCGGTATCTTAGGCACAACGATTGGGACAGCAGGAAATGTCACCACAGCCTTAGATAAATGTATAGAAAACCCTGATGGAAAACTCCAGATTTTCTGTAATACTCTTCCAGGCAAATGGCATGTGATGGGTGTAACGCTTGCCGCGGGGGGATCTCTAAGATGGTTCAGAGATGCGTTAGGAGAGTTTGAAAAAGAAAGAGCGAAGCGACTAGGAAAAGATATCTACGAAATCCTAACCCGTGAGGCTTCTGGAATCGAAGTGGGGTCAGAAGGACTTTTATTTCTTCCTTACCTTATCGGAGAGCGATGTCCTTATGCTGATCCTCATGCAAAAGGCGCTTTAATTGGGCTTACCCTTAGACATAAAAAAGGACATTTTATCCGAAGCATTCTTGAAGGTGTAATATTTAGTCTGAGGGATGTGGCCGAGGTTATTCTAAAAATGGGCATATCTTTCAATCAAATAAGGACTTCAGGAGGAGGTGCCCGGAGCAAACTCTGGAGACAAATTCATGCTGACGTTTTTGGGAG
>JBDOIB010000155.1:0-37620 GCA_041082155.1 Thermodesulfobacteriota bacterium
TCTTCCCACCTGACAGGGCTTTACGACCCGAAGGCCTTCATCACCCACGCGGCGTCGCTGCGTCAGGGTTTCCCCCATTGCGCAAGATTCCCCACTGCTGCCTCCCGTAGGAGTCTGGACCGTGTCTCAGTTCCAGTGTGGCTGGCCGTCCTCTCAGACCAGCTAACCATCGTCGCCTTGGTAGGCCATTACCCTACCAACTAGCTAATGGTACGCGGGCCCATCCCTGAGCAGTAGCTTGCATGCAGAGGCCACCTTTCATTACAGTTCCCGCAGGAACTGTAACAATATTCGGTATTAGCCCCGCTTTCGCGAGGTTATCCCCAACTCAGGGGCAGGTTACCCACGCGTTACTCACCCGTCCGCCACTTTACTCTCCCGGTTGCCCAGGATTTCTCGTACGACTTGCATGTGTTAGGCACGCCGCCAGCGTTCGTTCTGAGCCAGGATCAAACTCTCCAATTAATTTTTTAGAAACAGAGACCCAAAACGAATAACCCCTCTATTCTATTTTCAAAGAACAATGATATTCGCAATTTATATATATTAAACCATAATTTTTTTTTGTCAAGAGGAAAAAAAGAATTTAAAAATCTTTTTTATTTTCAATTAGTTTAAATCGATGAAATTTTTTCTTACCGGCCCTCAACAAGATTTCGCCTCTCTCATCAAAATTATTTAAGGTAATCATTTGATCGAATTGCTCAATTCTTTTTTTATTAAGATACCCCCCTCCCTGAAGGATCAACCTTCTTGCTTCAGAGCTTGATTTTGAAAGTCCTGCCATCTCAAATAATTTAAATATCGGGATTCCTTCTTTAATCTTTCTCACTTCAATAAAAGTGGTCGGGATGGCGTCTTCCCTCGCCTCCATTTCTGAAAAAAGGACTCTCGAAGCATCTCGGGCTTTTTCTGCCTCCTCTTCCCCATGGACAATCTTTGTGGCTTCAAAGGCCAAAACTTCTTTTGCCTTTCTGATCTCGGCTCCTTTTAATTTCCCATATTCTCTAACTTCTTCCATAGGAAGGAAAGTGAATAAGGACAAGAATCTTTCTACATCTCGATCATCCGTATTAATCCAAAATTGATAATACTCATAGGGAGAGGTTCTATTAGGATCCAACCAGATAGCCCCCTTTTCTGTCTTTCCCATCTTTCTTCCATCCGCCGTCTTAATGAGTGGGAAGGTGATCCCGTAAGCCTGTTTTCCTTCGAGTCGGCGAATCAGATCGATTCCGGCAACAATATTTCCCCACTGATCACTTCCTCCCATTTGAATCAAACATTGATAATGTTTAAAGAGGTACCAAAAATCATAAGCCTGAAGGAGTTGATAATTAAACTCTATAAAAGAAAGGCCCGATTCTAAACGAATTTTAATGGATTCCGAGGCCAGCATTCGATTGACACTAAAATGCACCCCAATCTCTCTTAAAAAATCAATGTAGTTGAGTTTGGTCAACCAATCTGCATTATTCAAAAGAAGGGCTTTCCCTTCCGAAAAATCCAAAAAACGAGAAAACTGTTTTTTCTGTGCCTCTGCATTACGCTGGATCTCTTCATAGGTCAAAATCTGACGCATTTCATCTTTCCCGCTTGGATCTCCTACCAACCCTGTTCCCCCGCCGATTAAAGCAATAGGACGATGCCCAAACCGTTGCATATGAGAGAGGGCCATAATGGGCACTAAATTTCCAACATGAAAGCTGGAGGCCGTGGGATCAAACCCAATATAACAGGTCACCCTGCCTTCTAACAGTTCCGAGATTCTTTCTTCATCGGTCACCTGCTCAATAAATCCCCTCTCTTTAAATACTTCAAACACGGTCTTCTTTTCCTTCCCTTCCATAGGTCGTTTCCCTCTCGTTCAGTGGGATTCGGAGTCTTTTGATATTCTTGGACTTCCCTGTATTCTCATCCACCTCTACCATGACTCCTTGAAGTTCGATCTCTCCGGAGGCCACATCAAATTTCCACGGGATCTGAGTGAGAAAACGATCAAGGGCCACCTGTTTCCGGATCCCAATGACGGAATCCATAGGACCAGTCATCCCCACATCTGTGATATAAGCTGTTCCTTCATTGAGGATTCTATCATCACAGGTTTGGATGTGGGTATGGGTTCCCAGTACTGCAGAAACACCCCCGTCCAAGAACCAGCCCATCGCCATTTTTTCTGAAGTGGCTTCAGCATGAAAATCAACGATGATTATTAAAGTCTCCTTTCTCAACCTTTCAACTTCTTTCTCCCCTACCCTAAAAGGACAATCTAAATGTTTCATAAATACTCTTCCCTCTAAATTAAGAACTCCAACCTTTTGCCCTTGCTTCGAGGAGAAAATTCCCGATCCTCTCCCTGGGACCTGTTCAGGATAGTTTGCGGGCCTCAAAATTCGGGTTTCTTCATTTAAAAAAGAGAGGATTTCCTTTTTGGCCCAGATATGGTTCCCAGAGGTCAGGACATCCACTCCCATTCCAAAAATCTCCATGGCAATCGCTGGAGTGATTCCCATTCCTCCAGCTGCATTCTCTCCATTGGCAATCGTGAAATCAACCTCATATTCCTCAACGATTTTCCCCAATAACTCACGAAGGGCCCTCCGTCCCGGTCTTCCAATAATATCCCCCACAAAAAGAATTTTCATGTTAAAGAGTCCTGAGAGTTCGGAGATAAACCTCTATTGGTCTCCGAACTACTTGGCAATATCTACCGAACGTGTTTCCCGAATAACGGTCACCTTAATTTGACCAGGGTACGTCAATTCCTTTTCAATTTTTCTGGCAATATCCCGACAAAGGATCACAGATGCTTCATCTGAAATTTTTTCAGGCTGAACTATGACCCGGATCTCTCTCCCCGCTTGAATGGCATAGGATTTTTCAACTCCAGAAAAAGATTGAGCAATCCTTTCCAAATCCTCCAAACGTTTCACATAGGTTTCTAATGTCTCCCGTCTTGCCCCAGGTCTAGCCCCAGAAAGAGCATCTGCGGCAGCCACTAAGACATCCAATAGACTTTCAGGTTTTTCTTCCTCATGATGGGATAAAATGGCATGAACAATCAAGGGAGATTCTCCATATTTTCTTGCTAACTCTGCACCAATCTTTGCGTGGGAACCCTCGACTTCATGATCCACTGCCTTTCCTATATCGTGCAAAAGCCCTGCCCGCTTTGCTTGTTTAATGTTGAGGCCCAGCTCAGCAGCCATGATTCCACAAAGAAAGGCCACCTCTAAAGAATGCTGATATACATTTTGGGCATAACTGGTGCGGTATTTGAGCCGCCCAATGAGTTTGATCAATTCCGGGTGAATCCCATGAACCCCAACATCAAAGGTCGCCTGTTCACCCGCTTCACGAATAGAAGCTTCTACTTCCTGTTCCACTTTCTGTACAATCTCTTCTATACGGGCGGGATGAATTCTTCCATCGCTGACGAGACGTTCTAAGGAAATCCGCGCAATCTCCCTGCGAATCGGATTAAAACCCGAAAGGATTACCGCCTCGGGAGTATCATCAATGATTAAATCCACTCCTGTAGCTGCTTCAAGGGCTCGAATATTTCTCCCTTCCCTTCCGATAATCCTCCCCTTCATCTCTTCATTAGGGAGATTGACCACAGATACCGTTTTTTCTGCCACATAATCCCCTGCGTAGCGCTGAATAGCAAGGCTGATAATCTCCTTGGCCTTTTTATCGGCAATTTCTCGAGCTTCCTCCTCCATTCTTTTGATTTTTTTAGCAATTTCATGCTTGGCTTCTTCCTCCATCGATTCCATAAGCAGTCTTTTGGCTTCCTCTGCCGTCATCTTTGAAATGTTCTCCAATTGGATTCGCTGCCTCTGGAGAAGCTCTGTAACCTTCCTTTCCATCTCTTGGATCATTTTTTCCTGCTGGATCAAGGCCTTTTCTTTTTTAACAATGTCTCCCTCTCGAGTTTCGATAAGCTCCATCTTCTTATCCAAGTTCGACTCTCTTTGGGCAATTCGTCTCTCTAAATTTTGAAGTTCCTGCCTCTTTTCACTTATCTCTTTTTCAAAAGCGGCCTTTTCTTGATAAAATTGATCTTTGGCACGAAGGAGGGCTTCCTTTTTAATAATCTCAGCCTCCTTTTCTGCTTCTTCAATGATCCTCTTTGCAATCTCCTGGGCAGATTCAATCTTTGATTCAAAATATCTTTTTCTGGTCAGAAAACCGATGAGAGCTCCAAGAAAAGCGATAAGGAAAACAATCAGAATATAAACTCCAACAGATAGACTCAAGGGTTATTCACCTCCTTTTAGATTCTCAAAAAATTTTCTGCGACCAGTTCTTTTCAAATCCCCTTAGGAATTTAAGACTCTTTCGAGTCTTGAAAAGAAAATGGGAGGGATCAAGATAGAGGAAAGGGTTCTCTTAGAAGAACCTGATAGGGGTGAGAAAATGAGTGAAGATGAGTGAAAAATTCTTTTCCTTCTTTTCTTATATTTCTAAACCGCATTCTTCTATGAAAGGGGAAGAAGAAAAATCCTCCTCGTTTAAACTCAGGCGGAGGGAGAGTTTCCTTCTTCACTACTTCCCTTTCAAAGAACTTAAGTAGAATCTCAATAATTTTTAAATTCAGAAGCGGAACCAACCTCATTTTTCTCATGTATCAGGTTATCTCTACTCCCCTTCTCTCTATCTTTCGTCCCATTTTTATTTCAATCACTCCACCCTTAACCTGTAATACTCAGTTTTTTGGGCTCTTTTCCTCCAATTTTAATATCTATTCTTTCAGCCAGATCCTTGGATTTGGACTCAATCTCTTGAAGAAGAATCATTCTTTTTTCTCTCTCTTTTAAAAGATCATCGGCGATATTAAGGGCAGTGAGAATCGCCACATTGAGGGTAGAAACACTCCGCGTCTTTTTTAAAATTTCATTCGCTTTATCATTCACATACTTTGCCACTTCCTGAATATGCTTTTCTTCGGCATCGGTTTTTACCGTGTAAGTTTGCCCAAACACCTTAATTTCAACTGTTCTCTCCTTTCCCATCTCCTTCACCCGATTTAGTCCATCTCCTCTCTAAGTTATAATTCAATTCCTTTCAGTCTTTGGAGGAGTTGGTCAATTCTCAACTTCACTCGCTCACGATCTTGAGAGAGGAGTTCCATCTTTTTCTCAATTTCTAATCTTTTTTCCCTCTCTTCCTTAAGAGCAGAGAGGAGTCTCTCTCTTTCATCCACAAGGTCCTGATATTTGGCTAACAACTCGGAGATTTTCTCTTCGAGGTTTTCAAGCATAGATGATGATCCCCTTCGAAGTCCCTTTTGTCAGCCAGTATCTATTCCATATTATTTCTTCACCCAAAAAAAGTCAATCCTTCTAAAAAATGTTATCTCAGAAACGAAACCTACTGATTTAGGCCGCATTTACATTCAATAGATAAGCTTTCATGAACTCATCAATTTCACCATCTAAGACACGGTCGACCTGATAGATAATTTTATTGGTCCGGTGATCCTTCACCATCTTATAAGGATGTAAAATATAGGAACGAATTTGACTCCCCCAAGCGATCTCTTTTTTCGAATTATGGAGTTCCCGTAACTTCTCCTCTTTCTCCTTCCGTTCCCTCTCGTAAAGTCTGGCCCTTAATATCTTTAGAGCCATGGCTTTATTTTTATGTTGGGACCGCTCATTTTGGCACTGAACGACGATTCCGGTGGGAAGGTGAGTGATTCGGACAGCAGAGTCCGTTTTATTCACATGCTGCCCTCCTGCCCCACTGGAACGAAAGGTATCCACTCTCAAATCCTTTTCATCAATCTCAATATTTATCTCCTCTGGGACTTCTGGAATCACAAATACAGAGGCAAAAGACGTATGTCGTCTCGCCCCTGCATCAAAGGGAGAGATACGGACTAATCGATGGATTCCCACTTCTGCCTTTAAATATCCATAAGCATACTTTCCATTGACCGTAAACGTTACATTCTTTATTCCTGCCTCCTCTCCGGGGAGGATATCCACAATTTGAGTCTGATACCCTCTCTTTTCTGCCCATCTCAAATACATTCTGAGAAGCATCTCGGCCCAATCCTGGGCTTCCGTTCCCCCTGCTCCTGCATTAATACTTACAATGGCATTTCTCTCATCGTTCTCTCCCCGTAGCATCTCTCTAAATTCCATCTCATTGATAGCTTCTTCGCTCTGCTCAATCTTTTTAAGAAGTTCTTCAGCCTCTTTTTCATCATTCTGCTCCTCAATAAGTTGAAGAAGAACTTCCATCTCTTCAATCTCTTTCTTCTTCTCTTGCCAGCTCTGAAGGCCTTCCAAGAGTGAATTCCTTTCTTTTAAAATCTTTTGTGTGGCCTCCCCCCCCTCCCAGAAATTAGGCTCTGACATCATCTTCCCAATCTCATCCAATCTTTTTTCCTTTTTCTCAAGGTCAAAGATAGCCTCGCATAATTTCTAACCGATGATTTAACTCTTTCAGGCGCCCCCTAAGTTCCGTAATCATTATCATCACCCACTTTGTGATTCTTTATAATAAATTATTTAACATAATTTTAAAAAAAGTTAAATTATTTTTGTAATTTTTTGATATTATTGATTTTTTTATTTTTTAATAATTTTGGCTATCTCTTCACCCACGAGTGCTGGATTTTTAACCACCCGGACCCCTGCTTTTTCTAAAGCCTCCATCTTCTCTTGGGCTGTTCCTTTACCTCCGGAAATAATAGCTCCCGCATGACCCATTCTCCTTCCTGGAGGAGCCGTCAACCCAGCAATAAAGGCAACGACCGGTTTGCTGATCTCTTTTTCAATAAATTTGGCAGCTTCTTCCTCAGCTGTCCCGCCAATCTCCCCGATCATAATTAAGGCCTGGGTTTCGGGGTCTTTTTCAAAAAGTCGAAGAAGCTCTACATAATCCAATCCTATAATTTGATCTCCCCCAATTCCCACACAGGTAGACTGTCCGATTCCTTTTTTTGTCAATTGATCGACCACTTCATAGGTGAGTGTTCCACTCCTTGACATGATTCCAACAGGCCCCTTCTTATGAATATAACCTGCCATCACTCCGATCTTACATTTTCCTGGAGAGATAATTCCAGGAGTATTTGGACCAATCAAATTGATCTTTTTCTTCTGAAGGTATTCCTTCACTTTAACCATATCTAAAGTAGGAATTCCCTCCGTTAAACAGACAATGAGAGGGAGATTAGCATCGGCTGCCTCTAGAATCGCATCAGCTGCAAAGGCTGGTGGGACAAAGATCGCAGAGGCATTCGCATTGGTCTCCCTTACGGCCTCTGAAACTGTATTGAACACGGGAATTCCATCGACCTTCTGTCCTCCTTTTCCCGGAGTGACACCAGCCACAACCTTTGTACCATACTCCACCATCTGTCGGGTATGGAACATTCCCTCATTTCCCGTTATTCCTTGAACCAAAACCTTTGTATTTTCGTCCACTAAAATACTCATAGATATTCCTCCTTTATTCTCCAACCATTTTTAAAGCTTCCACAACCTTCTGGGCTCCATCATACATTCCACTCGCTACCGTAAAGTTGAGTCCTGAGTCATTAAGAATCTTTCTTCCTTCCTCGACGTTTGTTCCTTCCAATCTTACCACGATGGGAACTTTCACTCTCACCTCCCTTACTGCTTCTGTTACGCCTTTTGCCAGAGTGTCACATCGAAGAATTCCTCCAAAAATATTAATAAATACCACCTTCACATCGGGATCGGACATTAGAATTTTAAACCCATTCTTTACCATTTCCACCGTGGCTCCCCCTCCTACATCAAGAAAATTTGCAGGTTCTGCCCCAAAGACCTTTATAATATCCATTGTGGCCATAGCAAGGCCTGCCCCATTTACCATACACCCCACATTTCCGTTAAGTTTAATATAGTTTAAATTATATTTAGACGCCTCAATCTCTAAAGGCTCTTCTTCATGAAGATCCCTGAGCTCAACAATTTCTTTGTGCCGAAAGAGTCCATTGTCATCAAAATTCATTTTTGCATCCAAAGCAAAGAATTCTCCATTTTTTGTTTGGATAAGAGGATTGATTTCGGCAAGTAGACAATCCTTCTCATAAAAAACATTAAAAAGCCCGATGATAACGGGTCTCAGTTTTCCGACTTCCACCGGTCCAAAGCCTAATCCATATCCAATCTTGTTCACCTGAAATGGCCTCAATCCTATTGAAGGATCGATCCATTCTTTTACAATCTTCTCAGGAGATTCAGCGGCAACCTTCTCAATCTCTATTCCTCCTTCCCTGCTGGCCATAATCACAGGTAAGGCTCTTGTTCGATCAATAACGACTCCTAAATAGAGTTCCTCTTTAATGTCCATTTGTTCTTCGACCAGAATCTTCCGAACCACTTTTCCCTTTGGACCGGTCTGGGGAGTGATGAGAGTCATCCCGATCATCTCTCTTGCTACTTTTTCGACCTCTGAGGGGGTGTGAACCACCCGGACCCCTCCTCCTTTTCCCCTCCCCCCTGCATGGATTTGAGCCTTCAGAACCATTGATTCAGTTCCAATCTCCTCTGAAACCCGCTTAGCCTCTTCTGGGGTTTCTACCACTCTTCCCTTTGGAACAGGAACCCCGTATTGTCTGAGGATCTCTTTCGCTTGATACTCATGGATCTTCATATCTCCCTCCCTCGCTTAGTTAAAGAATTTCCCAATATTATAACGAATTTTTAAAATCAAACAATATTTACTTAGAACACACCCCTTCATTTTATCCATAGAAATAGGAGTAGAAAGGAAATTTATGGAAAAGAAAGAGACAGAGGAACTTAACGGATCGTCCCAAGATAGTGTGTGGTAAGCTGACGTTCACGGACCTTGGGATTGGTATAGTCTGGAAGAAGCATTGGAGCCACACGATCGGTTACGATTCCTGCTTCTTCAAGCTCCCTGTGATATTTTCTGACATGGTCCAGGGTCAACTTTCCATCTTTAAATTTCTCTTTGGCATAAATGGCTGCGCTCTCTCCTGCAATCCTACCGAAGACACAGACATCCAGAAGAGAGTTTCCCATTAAACGATTCTCTCCATGAACTCCTCCTGTCACCTCACCCGCTGCAAAAAACCCTGGCAGAGAGGTTTCACATCGGCTATTATATTCTAATCCGCCATTCTGATAATGGAGGGTAGGATAGACCAGCATAGGTTCTTTTGAAATGTCGATTCCATATCTTTTAAATAGAATATATTTTCCAGGAAACTCTCTCTTCACTGTTCCTTCGCCCCATAACATATCAATCATCGGAGAATCCAACCAGACCCCCACTTTACCGGTAGGAGTAGGAACTCCTTTCCCAATCTCGGTACACTCCCGGATAAACGAAGCCGATTCTACATCTCTTGGTTCTCGTTCGTTGACAAATTGTTCTCCATCAATGTTTAGAACATTTGCACCCGCCCCTCTGAATTTTTCCGTGATTAAAAGCCCCTCCGCTTGTTCGGGAAATACTGCTCCTGTAGGATGATATTGGACGGTATGAAGGAAGCAGAGTTTGACCCCTGCTCGATATCCCATCACCAGTCCATCTCCGGTCGCCCCATAATGATTGGTTGTCATGAACCCCTGAATATGAAGCCTCCCTGAACCTCCTGTAGCCATAATGACCGCTTTTGCTTTAACCACGAGATATTCCTCTGTTTCCAGGTTATAAAGAACAGCTCCAGAGCAATGCCCATGCTCATTCAATATCAGTTCAACCGCTGGAGAGAACTCAAGAACCTTTATTTCCTCGGGATGATTCCTCGCCTCATCCCGGAGTGTCCTCATAATCTCAGCTCCGGTAATATCCGCAGCATAATGCATTCGTTTTCGACAGGTTCCTCCTCCATGAAGGGTTTTGAGACGTCCATCAGGAAACTTTGTAAACATGCAACCCAGACTCTCTAACCAAGCTAAGACCTTAGGAGCTTCGGTGACTAAAGTATAGACTAATTCTGGATCATTTTTGAAATGTCCTCCTCCCATCACGTCCAAATAATGAAAATAAGGAGAATCCTTTGTTCCTTTGGTCGCCGCTTGAATTCCCCCCTCGGCCATCATGGTATTGGCATCTCCGTGTCTGAGTTTTGTTGCGATCAAAACCTTTACTCCCTTCTCCCGGGCCGTCAGCGCAGCAGCGGTGCCTGCTCCTCCTCCCCCAATAATCAGAACGTCTGTTTCATAAGCAATCTTTGCAAGGTCAATCAAATCTGGATTGACCCGACTCCGAGCTTCCAAAAGATTGACAATCTCGGGAGAGATTGCATAACCCTTGTTGACTCCTACCCGAATCTCTCGTCGTGCCCCTTCTACGAAATCAGGGTGATATTTTCTCAATCTCTCTTCCCTTTCTTTAAGGGAAAGCAGGGGAAATTCTTCTCCTCTTCTTTTCCTTTCAATTCTTGCTGGTCGAGTAGCCTCAACCCTTTTTATTAACTGTTTTAGTTCTGTAGTGTAGGGCATAACAAAAGCCTCCTATTTTCTTCCCTTCGTTCATGAATGAAGGTTAAGAAGAGATTTAAAGATACGTTTTGTCTCTTGGTTCCCAGAATTCATCTGCCTGTTCCGGTTCGATCTCTCTTTCGTTATAAAGTTTTTTAAGTGTCTCCTCATCGGTATCCATCAGTTCCCTGAGCATCTGTTCATACTTCCCCCGGCGAACCTCTTCCACCATCTCGGCCAGATGTTCAGCCTTAGGAAGAATATATTTCCCGTAAAGTCGTCTTCCCAGGATTGCTACATTATACTGGCAGATCTCCGCAGGGCATCGAGCTGTGCAGAGTCCACACATGACACAGTCAAATGAGAGTTCGGCCAATCGAGCAATATCTCCCCTCATCGCCGCAGCGATGTAATCCATCACCTCGATATCCATTGGACAGGATTTCGTGCATGTATTACATTGGAGACATCTCAGAACCTCAGGATAGTATTTTACGATGGTTTCGATCGAAGGCTTGATCTTTTCTATATCATACACACTTTTTGTCGCTGGAAAGAAAGGAATTTGAGCGAGATACATATTGGGTTGGACCACGGTCTGACAGGCCAATCCCACTTCGATTTTATAGCTTCCTGGGAATCGGTAAACAGTGCCACAGGCTCCACAGATCCCTCCACGACAGCCACAGCCTCGAATCAATTGATATCCCGCATATTCCATCGCCTTTTGAATGGTCAGGGAAGAAGGAACTTCATATCGCTTTCCCATGATAAATATGGGTACTAACTCTTCCTTTTTCGCTCCCTGTTCTTCCATAGATCCCTCCCGCTTTTTACATAAAGCATAGGATTTAAAAATAGTCCTTTACATCATTTAGATGGCCCCGGATTCGAGTTTGAGTTCATCTTCTTTGAAGGTGGCCACGGGGGGTGTTTCGTGGGGATCTCGTCCGGGCACGTAGTCGAACATCTTCTGGATCTTTTCTCCTACGCTTCGGAAGAGGATGGCGACTGGGAGCCGGCTTGGGCAGGCGCTTTCGCAGAGTCCGCATCCGATGCAGGAGGTGACCATGTGGGACATCCGGATCAGGTGGAAGATGAGGGTATCGGTGGGCATGCGGATGGCTCCTTTGCGCTCGGCCCATCTTAAGAATTGATCCCCGTCGTGTTCGAAAACGGCGGTTCGAAAAACGCACTCCTTGCAGTAGCAGATCGGGCAGGCCACCATACAATTATGACATCGGATACAGGTGGAAAAAAGATCCAGAAAGGATCCCAACCCCTTGAGTTTCCCCCTGAACTCTTCAAAGGTTTCGTCCCTCTTTTTTATTCTTTTTCCTATCACCTTCCGAAGCACTTCGTCTCTCTCTTTAGATCTTTCTGCTTCTTGCAGCCTCACCCCCTTTTCCTCCATCTCCTTTTCCAACCTCTCTTCAATCTCCAGTCCGATCTCTCTGTCTGTGGGATGGCCGTAGAGCTGGATCCAGAGGTCTGCTCGGGTGATGGGATACTCACAGATCTCGCAGGCCTTGCGAAAAGAGTAGCCCTCTGGGGCTGTCTCCTCCCCTTTCTCCATCCCTTTGAGGAGCTCTTGGAGAATCCCGTCACCTTTGCCTTCCTCCACCATCTTTGTATAATCATTTACTTCAAAAGTCCCGGGGCAGTCAATGCCGATGAGGAAGAGAGGATCCAGTTTCACCTGAAGGAACTTCGACAGTTCCACCATTGCCCGAATCTCGCAGGCCTTGAGGACCAGGGCGACCTTTTTGCTTAGGTTCTTGACCGAGAGATAGGAGGCCACCCTCGCGGACTGCACCGGCATGGTGGGAGAAAGCACGCAGAGCCCTTCCATCTTCTCAGGATCACGAACCAATGTCTGCACACTCCCCTGGCCCGAAGGAAGCCTCTTCGGCACAAGCACAGCCTCCACCACCCCTTTTTCCAAAAAGCTTCTCAGTAACCCTTGAAGGGCCTCCTCTCTCTTCCCTTCAGAAACCTTCAGCACCGCCTGCTTCGCCATCTTCTCTCCTTCTCCTTTCTTTTTCTCTCTCAGGCATTCCACAGCTGTCGCATGGGATTGGGTCCCATCTTCTTTAGCTCCTCCACCATCCGGGTCACTGTATCTGCAAACAGCTTCCCCTCACTGGCACTGATCCACCTCAGCCAGATCCGATCCTCGCTAAAACCCAGCTCCTTGAGAATCCCCTTGAGGATCGCCACTCTCCTTCGAGCCTTGAAGTTCCCGGTCTGATAATGGCAGTCTCCGGGATGACATCCTCCGATCAACACCCCATCGGCTCCGTCAATCAGCGCCTTGAGCACATAGATCGAGTCCACCGCTCCGGAGCACATCAAATGAATGATTCGAATATTCGGGGGATACTGCTGGCGAGTCGTTCCCGCTAAATCCGCCCCTGTATAGGTACACCAGTGACAAAGAAATGCAATAATCCGAGGCTCAAACTCTGCCATACCGACCTCCTTCCCTCCCTCTGCCTGACTAATCGATGGCTGAATCGAGAACCACCAGATTCAGACCCTTCTCAAAGTTCTGCTGCTGGGAGGCAGCATTGCGACAGGCCACCACACAGCTGCCACATCCCTCACAAAGCGCCTCCCTTACCTCCGCCTTCCCCTCCTCATTGAGCACCCTCGCCCCATAAGGACAAACCGTGACACAGAGACCACACCCACAGCACAACCTCGAAATCACATAGGCCCGATAGGGTTTCTCCTCTCGCCTTCCCTTCGAAAGAATCGCCCCGGCTCGGGCTGCCACGGCATTGCCCTGAGAGATGACCTCCTCCATCAAATTGGGCGAATGACATAACCCACAAAAGAACTTCCCCCGCTCCAGGGCATCCAGAGGCGCCGCCTTCGGATTGGGCTCCTTAAAAAACCCATCCGCATTGAGCTCCAACCCAAACATCTCTGCAAGCGCCCGATGATCATTTGGCTCAATCCCTGTGCTCAGAATCAATCGATCCGCAGGAAGATCCACCCGAGCCCTCAGGGCTGGATCAAACACCGAAACCCAAAGCCTTCCATCCTCCCTCATGACCTTGGGCTTCTCCTCCGGCTCATACCGAATAAAGATGACCCCCTTCTCTCTGGCCTCATGATAATAACTCTCATAAAACCCATAGGTCCTCACATCCCGATAAAGCACATAGACCCTCACCTGCGGCCTCCACTGCTTCAGCCGAAGGGCATTCTTGACCGCATGAGCACAACAGATGCGACTGCAATAGGGATGCTCCTCATCCCTCGAGCCCACACACTGAATCATCACGACCGAGCGGAGATCCCCGAGACTCTCCTTCTCGAAATGAAGCGCCCTCTCCAACTCTCGCTGGGTCATCACCCGCGAATCCTCCCCATAGAGATACTCCTTCGGCCTTATCTCTCTGCCACCGGTGGCCAGGATGAGGACTCCATGATCCACCACCTGCTCCCCTTCCACACTCCTCAGCCTTGTCCGATACCCCCCATCCCTCCTCTCGCTTCCTATGACCTCTGACCCTAAAAAGAGATGGATCAAGGGATGGGTAGTGAGCCTCTGGATAAGCTCCTCAAGGAATCGCTGGGGATCCCCTCCCCTTATCGTATAATAAGACCTTCTCGCATTGCCCCCTAACTCCTTCTCCCTCTCCACCAGAAAGACCTCACAGCCCTGCTCCGCTAACCGAAGGGAGGCCGTCATCCCAGCCACCCCTCCTCCAACCACCAAACCCTTCCTCTCAACCGGATGAGACCCCCTCCGAAGAGGCTGAATCCTCCTGGCCCGCTCCACCGCCATCCGAATCAATACAAAAGCCTTCTCCGTGGCCTCCCGCACAAGCCCCGGATGAACCAACGCACACTGCTCCCCAATATTTGCATACTCGATCAGATAAGGATTAAACCCCATCCCCCTGGCCATCTCCTCCATCCTCTTGCGAACCTCCTTCAAAGAACAACCCGCTATCACCAGCCGATTCAAACCCTCCTCCCCCATCTTTACCTTTATCGGATGAAGATCCTCAGAGAGATGGACTCTCTCGAGCTCTCCCACATAAACCACCTCTCGAAGCCCCTTGACCCTCTCAGTCAACTCCTCCATCAAAAGATTCTTCCTCAACTCCTCTCCTCGATGGCAGATAAAGACCCCTATCCTCGGAATCTCCTCTCCCAGAGCCCCTTCCACAGGATACTCCCGCTCCCCCACGGAAGACACAGAAGAAAGAAAAGAGGCTGCCATCGCCGCCGCACTGGAACCCTCCACCACCGTCTCCGGAATATCCCGAGGAGCCCGAAAAGCACCCCCAACGAAAATCCCCCTCACCGAAGTCTCCGCAGGACGAAACTCCTCCGTCTCACAAAAGCCCGAAACATTCAACCTCACCCCTAACCGCTCGGCCAACTCCCGAACCCCCTGAGGAGGAGTAAATCCCACCGAAAGCACCACCACATCAAACTCCCTCTCCTCAAACGACCCATCCTCCTTCACATAGGTGATCAAAAGATTCTTCGACTGCTGAAGTTCCTTGATCGAAGAGACCGCACTCCGGATATACTCAATCCCATACTGCCTCCTCGCCCTCTCATAATAACGCTCATAATCCTTCCCCATCGGACGAATATCCATATAAAACAGAGCCACCCGAAGATCAGGCGCCCGATCCTTCGCAATCATCGCCTGCTTGGTCGCATACATACAACAGATCGTCGAACAGTGGGGCTGACCCGAAGAAGGATCCCTCGAACCCACACACTGAATAAAAGCCACCCTCCCAATCCTCCTGCCATCCGAAGGACGAACCGGATAGCCCCCCGTCGGAGAAGAGGTCGAAAGAAGCCTCTCAAACTGAATACTCGTCATCACATTCCGATACCGACCAAACCCATACTCCCCCTTCCTGGCCGCCCAAAAGGGCTCAAACCCGAATCCCAACAGAATCGCCCCCACCTGAAGGAGCTCCTCCTCCCCCCTCATCTCCAAATCAATCGCCCCAGGCCCACACACCCTCACACACTCCCCACACCGAATACAACTCTTAGGATCAATCACCAGAGCATGAGGAATCGCCTGAGCAAATGGTAAATAGATCGCCTTGCGCCTCTCCAACCCTCCCCCAAACTCCCTCTCCACCTCCACCGGACAGACCTCCAGACAGGCCCCACAAAACGTACAACGCCCCGGATCCACAAACCGAGGCTTGTGAAACACCTTGACCCTAAAATCTCCCCCTCCTCCCTCCACCTCCCTTAACTCACAATAAGGAAGAAGCTCTATGTTCTCATGAAGATGACTCTCATAAATCGGACAAAACGCAGGAGGCAGGGGACTCAAAAAACAGACCCCACAGGAATTCGTCGGAAACGTCCTGTCCAACAACGGAAAATACCCCCCAATCGCAGGCGCCTGATCCAAGAGAAACACCCTTCTGCCCATCTCCCCCAACAGAAGAGCAGCCTGCATCCCCGAAATCCCAGCACCCACCACTAAAACCGAACCCCTATCTCCCTTCATCTCCTCACTACTCCATTTTTAAAATAAACCTCACTCCAACCCCAAAGACTCCAACAGAGGCCGAGGAGAAATCAAATGCTTCCCCCACCACCTCTGCCTCTCTCCCACCTCAAAGGCCAACCCCATCAACTCCGTAAAATAAAAGACCGGAAGCCCCAACTGCTGCCTCATCTCCAAATTCATCTGACATAACCCACAGGAGGTCACAATCGCCTGAGCCCCCGCCTCCAGAGCCATCGACACAATCCTACCCACCATCTGCCTCACAATCGACCCATAGGTCATCGCTAAATCCGCCCCACAACAGTCCACCTTATAAGACCACTCCACCGGCTGCGCCCCAAGCATCCTCATCAACCGCTCCATCACCTGAGGATTCTCCGCATCATCAAACCCCGTCACCTTCGGATGACGAACCAACGCACACCCATAATAACACGCCACCCTCAACCCCCGAAGAGGCCTCCTCACCCTCTCCCCAACCCTCTCCAAACCCACCCGATTCACCACCACATCCAAGAGTGCCAAAATCTCCAACGAAGGATCATACCGAAAACCCACAATCTCCTCCACCACCCTCCGATCCCTCTCATCCCTCCTGAGCACATACTCCGTCCTCTTCAAATTACTAAAACACCCCGCACACGGAACCACTAACCAAGATAACCCCGACCCCAAAGCCTTCGCTATCACCCGCGCAGGAAGACAAAGAGATAAAAGACGATTCAAACTATGGGTGGCCGCAGCCCCACAACAGTTCCAATCCTCCACCTCCACTAACTCCACCCCCAAAACCCTCAACACCTCCTCCGCCGATAACCCATACTCCATCGACGAAGAACGATCCGTACAACCCGGAAAATACGACACCCTCATCCCAAACCTCCAAACCACCTAAATAAAATAAACCCCACTCTACTCTCCCTTCCTACACCTTTCAAAAATCCTCCGAATCTCCTGCCTCCCCCTCACCACACTGGGAAACAATGGAAACTTCCCCTTAAAAAAAAGCCTCAACCCCGAACCCAACGACTCCCTCATCAAATCCCTACTCCTGAGCACATAATCCATCAACATCGTCACCTCATGAACCCTCCCACCCCTCCTCACACTCTCCATAAACGCCTCATGCAACAGATGAATCCTCCTCTCCCTCACCTCCACCCCCTCCTCCAACGCCATCTCCCTAAGCGCATCCATCAACACCCCCACATGAATCTCATTCGGACACCGAGTCCCACACGTCTGACAATACACACAAAACCATATCGCCCCACTCCCCAATACCTCCTGCCTCCTCCCCATCTGAATCATCCGAATCAACTGATTCGGCTTAATATCCATATACGGAGCCGTCGGACATCCCGCCGTACACTTCATACACTGATAACATAACTCCAACCGCTCCCCACTCCTCCGCCGAACCTCCTCCAAAAAAGAACCACCCAACTCCCCCATCCCTAAACCAACCTCCATCCTTCCCTCCATCATCTCCATCCTCCAATAAGGCTTTTATATAAAGGTGTCAACCATTCGAAGGGTCTGAACCGATGATGAATTTCGTAGTTCACATGCAAAATTAGGACATGCAGCAATACAGGCCCCGCATCCTTGACAGAGGGCACCATGAACGATGGAGACTCCCCGTCGATAGTCCATCTCCCTTGCCTCATAGGGGCAAATTTCAACACAAATCCCACAACCACTGCAAATGGTTTCATCCACAAAGGCAATGAGCGGATCCTGAAAAAGTTTGTCCGTCGAAAGAAGGGCCTGGATCTTGCTGGCTGTGGCCGATGCCTGGGAGACGGTATCTGTAATATCTTTGGGACCTTGCCCACATCCTGCCAGATAGATTCCTTTGGTCGAACTCTCCACGGGATAGAGTTTAATATGGGCTTCAGTCAAAAAACCATGTTTATCTACAGTGGCTCTTAATTTGGCCGCAAGCTCCTTCACTCCCTCAGAGGGAACGATCGCTGTAGCCAGAACCACCAGATCTGCACCAATCTCTATCCCTTTTCCAGTCAGGGTATCCACCCCCCAAACCTTAACCTTTCCATCCTCTTGAAAAACCCTTGACACCCGCCCCCTGAGGTAAAGAATTCCATTCTCTTCAATCGTCTTCTGAAGAAACTCCTCATAACCCTTTCCATCCGAACGAATATCCATATAGAAGACATAGGGTTGACCATCCGGAACCTGTTCTTTGTACATCTTTGCCTGTTTTGCAGTATACATGCAACAGATTCTTGAACAATAAGGCATATAACGATCAGGATCTCTGGAGGCCACGCATTGAATAAAAACCATCTCCTTTGGAACCCTTCCATCAGAAGGACGGATGATTTTCCCTCGGGTAGGCCCATCAGGAGACAGCATCCGTTCAAAGGTCAGTCCATCGATGACGTCAGGAATCTCCCCATATCCATATTCTCCTAACTTTTCGGTTGGGAAAAGGTCAAACCCGGTCGCTACGACAATGGCTCCAACCTTTTTTTGGATTCTTTCCTCGTTTTGATCAAATTGAATCGCTTTCCTTGGACAAACCTCTTCACACCTTCTACAGGTTTGATCCCTAAAGTATCGGCATTGAACCGGTGTAATCACAACCCGGTGAGGAATACAATGAGGATAGAGAAAATCGATGGCCTTTCTTACTCCCAAACCTCTTTCAAAAGAAGAAGGGTACTCCATTGGACAGACTTCGATACAAAGGCCACACCCATCGCACTTGCTCCAATCCACATAGGAGGCTTTCCTTCGCAATATGATCTCAAAATTTCCTATATATCCCTTTACCTCTTCCAGCTCTGAGTTATAAAAAACTTCAATCCTTGGATGACGTTCTATCTCTGAGGCCTTAGCCAAAAGATTAGGAAGAGCTGGAGAAAGATCGGGAAAGGTTTTTGAGAGCTGGGCCATATGCCCCCCCAAGGCCGGTCCTTTCTCAACCAGAATAACTTCGTACCCTCCCTGGGCGAGATCGAGGGAGGCTGTCATTCCCGCAATGCCTCCTCCAATCACCAAAACATTTCTGTGAATGCTCATCGCTAAGGGTTCGAGTTCTTCATTTCTTTTCACTTTCTCTAAAGTGGCCTTTATGATTTCTTGTGCCTTCCGGGTAGCTTCTTCCTTCTCTTTTTGATGAACCCAGCTACACTGCTCCCGAATATTAGCAATCTCACAGAGATAGGGGTTCATCCCTGCGGCCTTCACTGCCTTGCGAAAGGTATTTTCATGCATACTCGGCGAGCAACAGGCAACCACCACTCCCTCTAACTGCTTCTCCTGAATGGCCTCTCGGATAAGTTGTTGTCCGGGTTCTGAACACATATAGATATAGTCGACACTATGAGAGACCTCCTCGATTTTGCCAATCTCTTCGGCCACTTTTTTCACATCTACTGTGCCCGCAATATTTACTCCACAGTGACAGATAAAAACTCCCAATCTCTTCATAAGTGGCTGTCTTACTTTATCTCTTTCTTCTCTTCAATTTTTTGCAAACAAGGCTTGGACCTTGCTTGCTGCTGCATTGGCATGGGCCACTGTATCGGCAATATCTTTAGGCCCCTGGACACAGCCTGCTAAATAGATACCTTCGCGTTCAGTCTCCACCGGTCTCAGCTTCCTCTCTGCTTCGGTCAGAAATCCGTAGGAATCACTTTGAATCCCTAATATCTGAGCTAAGGTCTTTGCTTCCTGATGTGGGATGATCGCCGTAGCCAGAACAACAAGATCGACAAGCACCTCTACCTTTTTCCCTGTAAGGGTGTCTACGCCCCAAACCACAATCTTTTCTCCCTCTCGGAAGATCCTTGAAACCCGTCCTCTTAAATAGAGAATCCCTTCCTCCATCGTCTGTTGAATAAATTCTTCATATCCTTTCCCCGTAGATCGAATATCCATGTAAAAGATATAGACCTGTCCCTCATGAACTTTATGTTTATACAGTCGGGCATGTTTGGCAGTATACATACAGCAAACCCTTGAGCAATAGGGCATATATCGCTCCGGATCCCTTGAGCCTGTACATTGGATAAAAACAACCTCTTTAGGGACCTTTCCATCTGAAGGTCTTCGGATTTCTCCGTTTGTGGGTCCAGAGGCTGAGTTCAGTCTCTCAAAGGAAAGCCCATCGATCACGTCCGGTATCTCTCCATATCCATATTCTCCAAATCGTTCGATGGGCATCAGATCAAATCCGGTAGCAACAATAATCGCTCCGACCTTCTCTTCAATGATTCGATCCTCTTGTTGATAATTGATTGCCCCGACCGGACAGATTTTTTCACACACCCGACACTTTTTCTCCAAAAAATAACGGCAGTGAGCAGGATTGATGACGGGTTTATTGGGGACCGCTTGGGGAGAAAGCGTATAGATGGCCTTCCCCATCCCCATCCTTCGATCAAATTCAGATGGGTATTTAGAAGGACATTTCTGTTGACAGAGACCGCATCCTGTACACTTTTCCCAATCGACATAGCTTGCTTTTTTAAGAATCTGAACGGTAAAATTTCCAGCTTCACCCTCTACTTTGACCACTTCTGAATAGGTATGAAGATGGATACGGGGATGCTGGCCTGTCTCAACCGTTTTAGGGGTAAGGGTACATTGGGCACAGTCAAGGGTAGGGAATGTCTCGGAAAGCTGAAGCATTCGGCCCCCGATGGATGGTAATCTTTCCACCAGGAGGACCTCATATCCAGCATTGCCAATATCAATCGATGCAGTGATTCCGGCAATTCCCCCACCGATCACCATCGCCCTTTTAATAAAACCATTCCCGGAAGAACCCATCTCTCTCTTCTGCCTTCCTTCCCATGAAGAAGAACTGAATGGAGACTAAATGAATCCTTTCCTTTTTAAAAAGGGAATTGGATCCACCGCATTCTGGTCAAACCCTAAGGCTTGAGGATCCAGTCCCATCGCCACTCCCAGGAGCTGAGTAAAATAGAGCACCGGAATCGTTTTGAAATCCAAGTGAGTCTTCAGGATATCCGATTGTTTTTGATCCAAGTTAAATGTACAGAGGGGACAGGTCGAAACCACCACTTCGGCTCCTTGCTTCATCGCAGAAGTTAAAATTCGATAAGCACATTCCGTAGCCACCTCCGGAGAACCCACAGATTGAAACGAGCCACAGCATTCAATCTTATATGGAAAATCGATAGGCTTTGCCCCTAATGATTCTAAAAATTCTTCGAAGAGGGTTGGCCTTTCTTTGTCATCAAAACCCATTTCTTCAAAGGGACGGAGAAGCATACACCCATAGTATGGGGCCGCTTGAATCCCATTCAAAGGTTTTTTCACTTTTTCCTTGAGGGTTGAAAAACCAATCTCCTGTTTTAATATTTCAAGATAGTGTAAAACTTTCAGATCTCCTTGATAATTCATTTCCATAAATTGATTAATCTTCTCGCGTTTTTCTCCATCCCTCTGAAGTAAATGATTTGTCCTTTTAATGACATTAAAACAAATAGCACAAAGAGTCGTAAGGATTTCTCCCTGTTCCTTTGCTCTGGCTAAAATTCTTGCAGGAGGAAGAAGGGCCATGAGGTTATCTGTGGCTAAAGGAAAGGTGGCTCCACAACACGTCCAGTTCGGAAGTTCGACAAGTTCAAATCCGAGGAGGAGAGAACAATTTCGAGCCGTTTGATCGAAGTTCTTGGCTTTGGTATAGAGGGTGCATCCTGGAAAATAGAGATAATTCATAAGCAACTCCAAAATGACACAGGGCAGAGAGCAGAGCACATAGCCTTAAGCTCTATATGCCCTTCGGTTATGAAAGAAATTTTCTGAAACCGCTGATAAAGGCAATCTGAGGAACTCTTTCTAAAAATCCTTCTGGAAATTCAGAAATCTGAATGTAGTCTTTTCGTTCCTTCTTCCGCAGGATGATCATCCGAAGGGCATCCATCACTCGAGCAATATCAATACCCTTAGGACATCTCGAACTGCATTGAAGGCAGGAAGCACATAGCCAGAAGGTATTGACTGAAAGGGCCTCCTCCTCCAGTCCCAACAAAGTGTATCGAATCACTTCGTGAGGTCCAATGTCCATGGCAAATGCCACGGGGCAGCCGGCGGTACAATTTCCACATTGATAACAGGCAAAGAGATTCTGTCCACTGATCCATTCCACTTTTTTTGCGAACTCATTATGAACTTTCTCTCTGGATAATTCAATTTTCATAGATTCTCCCTATGATTCAGGATCTCTTATATCTTTTCTCTCCCTCTATATAAAGATCATTCCCCTCGACATCATTGATGACGATTACTGGAAAATCTTCAACCTCTAACCTCCGGATGGCCTCAGGACCCAAGTCTTCATAGGCGACGATCTCAGCCCGTTTGATTCTTTTGGCTAAGAGCGCCCCTGCTCCACCTGTGGCTGCAAAATAGACCGCCTTATACTTCTTCATTGCCTCCTTCACCGGATCAGACCGCATTCCTTTCCCAATCATTCCTTTCAGTCCCTTTTCAATTAAGGCAGGAGAGTAGGCATCCATCCGATAACTCGTCGTGGGCCCCGCGGATCCGAAGACCCTTCCGGGCGGAGCAGGAGTCGGTCCCACATAATATATAATCTGCCCTCTAATGTCAAAAGGAAGTTCTTTCCCCTCTTTGATTAACTCAAAGAGTCTTTTATGGGCTGCATCCCTTCCTGTGTAGAGGATTCCACTGATGAGAACTCGATCTCCAATTCTCAACCTTTCTACATCCTCTTCCCTGAGAGGCGTCTTTAAACGAATGGGCTCGGGCATCTCTCCTCCTCTCTCCCAATCTCTCCCTTTAAAGGATAATCTCTTTATGTCGATGGGCATGGCATTGAATATTGACAGCCAGAGGAAAACTGGCAATATGACAAGGCATCATCAAGAGATGAACCGCCAGAGAAGTCGTTCTCCCTCCCAATCCCTGGGGCCCTATTCCAAGCCGATTGATCTCTTCAAGAAGTTCAGACTCCAATCGGTCTAATTCGGGGTCAGGGTTTCGGCTTCCAAGGGGCCTTAGTAGACTCTTTTTTGCGAGAAGTGCGGCCTGTTCAAAATTTCCTCCAATCCCTACCCCAATGATCGTTGGGGGACAGGGATTTGAACCTGACTCTTTCACTCGCTCGACCACATATCTCTTAATGCCTTCAATGCCATCGGAAGGGGTCAGCATCACGACTCGACTCATATTTTCACTTCCCCCACCCTTTGGAGCCACAATCAGCTTTACCTTATCCCCAGGAACAATTTCTAAATGAAGAATCGGAGGAGTATTATCCCCTGTATTGGCCCGGCTGAAAGGATGGCACATAGATTTTCTCAGATATCCCTCTCGATATCCTTGTCTCACCCCTTCAAAGATGGCTTCCTTTAAATCTCCCCCAACAAAGTGAACCTCCTGCCCCACTTCAAGAAAGATGACGGCTACTCCTGTATCCTGACAGATAGGAACCTTTTCTTCCTTTGCAATACGGGCATTCTCCTTCAATTCCTTGAGAATCTCAATGGCCAAGGGAGATTCTTCCTTCTCAATGGCACGATCAAATGCCTGAAGGACATCCTCACCCAAATCGGTGTTGGCTTTGATGCAAAGTTCCCTGACCTTTTCGGTAATCAATCTTACTTCGACCTGTCTCATTTCGTCTCCCTGTAGAGTTACAATTTAAGCTCCGCAATGCTCTTTCGAACACTCTCTGCGGATCTGGAAACCAAAAGCTTCTCTTCCTCTGTGAGTTCAACCTCAATGATGGACTCGATTCCCTTAGCTCCCAATTTTACCGGAACTCCAAAACAGATATCCCTCAATCCATATTCCCCATCCAGATAGGCACAACAGGGAAGAATTCTTTTTTTATCCTTGAGAATGGCCTCCGCCATTTGGATGACTCCAGCAGAGGGGGCATAAAAAGCACTGCCTGTCTTCAGAAGGTTTACGATCTCCCCTCCTCCCTTTCGAGTTCGATCAACCAATCGGTCAATCTTTTCTTTTGGAAGAAGCTGGGAAAGGGGTATACCACTGACCGTCGTATATCTCGGGAGAGGAACCATTTCGTCGCCATGTCCTCCCAGCAATAAAGCTTGAATGTCTTCGACAGAGACCCCCAATTCCATCGCAATGAATGCTCTGAATCTGGCTGTGTCCAAAACGCCCGCCATCCCCATGACCCTTTCTCTCGAGAAACCACTTCGTTTATAGGCCAAATAAGTCATGGTGTCCAAAGGGTTCGTGACCACGATAAGAATGGCTTGCGGGGATCTGGAAACCACTTCAGCGACGACCGATTCCACAATCTTTTTGTTTATTTCCAGGAGGTCTTCTCGGCTCATCCCGGGTTTTCTTGGAACACCTGAGGTGATGATGACCACATCCGAATCCTTTGTCTCTTCATATCCATTTGTCCCAATGACCCTTGAATCAAATCCTTCAATAGGAGAAGCCTCAAAGAGGTCGAGAGCTTTCCCCTGAGGGAGTCCCTCAATGATGTCTACTAAGACAATATCTCCCAGCTCTTTTTCAGCCGCCCAATGGGCTGCGGTGGCTCCTACAAATCCGGCCCCAATAATAGAAATCTTTTTTCGTCCCATAAAACCCTCCTTTCTTTAAAATAAGTTCTCTGACCTTTAATCCTTACAATGGGTACTCAACTTGGAAGGATGTTTCATTTAAATCTTTGGGTTCCACCTGATACCCTTTGAGAGAATAACCACAGGTCTTTCGAATGACCAGCTCAGGTTTTAATAATATTTCTTTTGGGGGTCCAGTTTCAATCCCTTCAATCCTCTTTACCAATAATTCGGTAGCTATCGCCCCCATTTCAAACTTTTTCTGACCAATGGTCGATAAATCAATCCCTTTGACACCTGAAAGTTCAATGTCATTGAACCCAATGAGGGCTATTTCTTCAGGGATTCTTACCCCTTCCTCGATGAGGGCCTGATACACTCCAATAGCCATGTAATCATTTGTGGCAAAAATAGCACTCGGAGGTTCAACCATAGAGAGAAATCTCTTCCCTCCTTGATATCCAGATTCTCTTAAGAAGTTTCCCTCCAAAAAGTATTCTTCCCGTTGTTCAATCCCATAGGCCTTAAGTGCCTTTTTCCCACCTTCCAAACGTTCGTACCCTACGGAGGAATCGGAGGAACCTCCTACCACACCAATTCTTTGATGCCCTAACCGGATCAGATGCTCCACCGCCATGTATCCACCCAAAAGATTATCGACTCCCACATAATCGATCTTTTCCTTCACTTTGGGGTGATAGGTTCTGCGGTTCACCAGAATGATAGGGAATCCCTCATCCGCCAGTTCTATAATATTGGGGTCCCCGATATGAGCAGAGGTAAAAATAATTCCATCCACCCCTTTACTTCTGAGCATCTCGATGTATTGTTTTTCGGTGGAGAGATCATAATTGGTACTACAAAAAATAATGTTATATCCCAATTGTCTGGCAGTCGTCTCAATTCCTTGTGAGAGTTCGGTATAGAAGGGGTTAGCAATCGTGGTAATGACGAGGCCTATGGTTTTGGTTCGCTTCATCACCAGACTTCGGGCAATGAAGTTAGGTCGATAGTTGAGCTGCCTGGCAATCGAAAGGATCCTCTCTTTTGTTTCAGGTCTGATCCGAGATTTATTATTCAGCGCTCTTGATACAGTAGTATGAGAGACATGGGCCAATCGGGCAATGTCTTTGATATTGACCTTCTTTTTCATTTTTAAATTCGATGAACAGATTATGCTTTGGCTACTTCTGCTTTGGCCTTTGCGATGGCTTCATCCTCCCGTTTCACATCTTCAAGAGTCTTAGGTTTCAATTTTTCAGGAATGGGCTCCAGGCCATACTTCCATTTTAAGAATTGTATTCCTGTCTGGGGGAAAAGAGCACAGATCAGAACATCATACAGATCTCTGGCTAATCCCTTGGTCTCCTCCTTCACCTTCTCAAGCTCTGGCTCGATCAAGTCTGCAGGCCGACAGGTAATAGGTTCGGTTCCTTTTTTATACCCCTTTAGAACAAGTTTTCTAATCTCCTCAGAGATTGGAACGGGGGATCTCCCGTAGAGCCCATAGACATAATCTTGTGTCTCTTTGGAGACCATTTTATACCGACCGAACAGGGTATTAAGGACTGCCTGGACTCCTACAATCTGGGAGGTCGGAGTGACAAGTGGAGGATATCCTAAGTCTTTTCTGGTCTTCGGAAGTTCTTCATAAACCTCATTGATTCGATGGAGGGCCTTCTGTTGCTTGAGCTGGCTGACCATATTTGAAATCATTCCACCAGGAATCTGATGTCTGAGGACGTTGGTATCAATCACAGCCATCTTGGTCGTATCAAGAAAATCACGATATTTGGGTGCAATGGTTTCCAGATATTCTCCCAATTTCAGTATCTTCTCGAGACTGAGGCCGGAATCCCACGGGGTTCCTTCCAAGGCCACAATAATAGGTTCCACCGCGGGCTGAGAGGAACGAAGGGCAAAGGGAGCCAAAGCTGTATCAATAATATCCACTCCCGCTTCGATCGCCTTGAGGTAAGTCATCGAAGCCATTCCACTGGTGTAATGGGTATGGAGTTGAATGGGAATCTTAACGGTCTCTTTTAAAGCCTTCACTAGCTCATAAGCGTCATAGGGAGCTAATAATCCAGCCATATCTTTAATACACAAGGAGTCTGCCCCCATATCCACTAAGATTTTTGCCTTTTCTATATAGTAATTCAGATTATATACGGGTCCTCCCATTCTCCTTTCTGTTAATGAATAACAGATCGTTCCTTGAATATGTTTTCCACATCTTTTAATCACTTTAAAAGGAGTTTCAAAATTCCTTTCGTCATTGACAGCATCGAAACATCTAAAAATATCGATCCCTACCTCAGCTGCCTTTTCAATAAAGGCCTCAGCTACATCATCAGGATAGTTTCGATAACCCACCAAATTTTGCCCTCTCAGGAGCATCTGAAAGGGAGTTCGGGGCATGAGTTTTTTTAATGTCCTCACCCTCTCCCAAGGATCTTCTGCCAAAAATCGGTGAGCCACATCAAAGGTGGCTCCTCCCCACATCTCCACGGAGTGGAATCCTATCTGATCCAGTTCTTCAGCAATCGGGATCATATCTTCGGTTCTCATTCTCGTGGCCAGCGAAGATTGGTGACCATCCCTAAAAGTAGTATCTGTTATTTTTATTGGCTTCTTTGGGATTTTTTCCATTCCTTCCATTTTTTTCACTCCTTTCAAATCAATTTTATGATTTAATGCGTTAACGTTAACATCAAATTAACATTAAAATAAACCCTTTGTCAAGAAAAAAAGAAATTTTTGTTTACATTTTAATTTTTTTTTAAAATTCAATAACTTAAAAAATATTTAAAAATTTTTGTTTAATGAAGAATTCCATCGGTCTGGGGCCTTATTTTAAAAGGACCTTCCCAAGGGTGTTTGATTTCCTCTATAAATCTATCTCGACAGCTTTTACAAAGCACTAAAGTGAATTCTTCATAAACCTCTTTCTCTAACTCTTCAGCATCTCGACCTTCGACCTGTTCAAACAATTTTTTTAATTGATCATCGACACCTTCTTCAGGTTCTATTAAATAACCATCAAAACCCGCAAACACTTCGATGCTCACAACATAGGAAAGACTTCCGGGTGGAAGTTCCTTCCCGCATCGAAAACATTTCGTCCGACTTATTTCTTCCAATCCTTGATCTTTCATTTCCTCTTCCTTCCTTAAAGATTATATTTCTCCTTCCATTTACTTAATTCTTCCAATGCCCGTTGACCCAATAAAATCCGTTTCCGACGGCCCCTGACATTTTCCCTCAGGGGAGGAAACAGCCCAAAATTGATGTTCATAGGTTGAAAAGGAAAATTTTTATAATGACAAATATAATGGAGTAAAGCACCAATAGCAGTGGTTCGTGGAGGAAAGATAGGATCCTTTCCCTGAAGATGGCGAAGTGCATTTAAACCGGCTAAAAGTCCCATTGCTGTGGATTCTAAGTAACCCTCCACTCCTACAATCTGGCCTGCCATATAGAGGTGAGGCTGAGTTCTTAATTGGAGAGAGGGAAGTAATAATCGCGGAGAATCGATAAAAGTATTTCGATGAACAGAACCCCATCGAACAAACTCCGCTTCTTCGAGACCGGGAATCATCCGAAAAATTCTCTTCTGTTCGCTCTGCTTTAATCGAGTCTGAAATCCTACGAGGTTATACAGGGTTCCAAACTCATCCTCCTGTCTGAGTTGAACGACAGCAAAAGGTTGCCTCTTCGTTCTTGGATCCATGAGGCCTACCGGACGAAGTGGACCAAAGGCCAAAGTCTCTTTTCCTCGAATAGCCAGTTCTTCAATAGGAAGGCATCCCTCAAAGAGATATCTTTTTTCAAAATCCCTCAACTGAACTTTTTCGGCACGAACCAATTCATCTACAAATCGATAGTAAGTCTCCTCATCCATTGGACAATTGAGATAATCTTCCCCTCCCCTACCGTATCTTGAAGCTCGAAACGTCTTTTCGAGGTTAATGGATTCATAAGTAATAATGGGTGAGATGGCATCATAGAAAAATAGATTCCGATCCCCTGTCACCTTCTGGATTTCAATACTTAAGGCTTCAGAGGTAAGAGGGCCTGTGGCAATGATCGTTAAACGGTCTTTGGGCAATGATTTGACTTCTTCTCGTATAATCTCTACTCCCTCAAGGTTTTCTATGATTTGGGTGATTTTCTTTGAAAATTGTTCCCGATCGACAGCCAAAGATTCTCCTGCAGGGACTCGGGTCTCTCTGGCTATTTTTAAAATAAGAGAATCGAGCAGGTGGAGCTCTTCCTTTAAGATACCGGAGGCATTTTCAAAGGATTCTGATTTTAAGGAGTTACTACAGACCAGCTCTGCAAAGTAAGGGGACCGATGAGCGGAAGAGTAAACGGTAGGTTTCATCTCATAAAGAATGACTCGGCCTCCTCTTTTGGCAATCTGCCAGGTGGCCTCACACCCGGCCAGGCCTGCTCCAATGACCGTGATCGATTCCATCAGCTTTATTTTATGTCTTCTTTACTCGATTTGCAAACCCTATGGGTTACTCCTCGGGTCGAAGGTTCTACGTCCTTCTTAGGTGGTGAATAGACCCTTTAGGAATTGAAGTTAATCGGAAAAGAAATACAAAAATTTCAGGACTACCCGGCTGACCAAAGAGAGATCATAGGATCAAATAAGAAGGACGTCTGAGGAAGGATCAAGGGTGGGATTCTCGAGGGAAGACGTTGATCTCGAAGGGAACTATTCTGACACCCGATATCCGCAATCTTTATTGGGGCACCTTTTTGAAATTCCAGAGCGGGTTGGTTTCTCAACCAAAAATGGAAAATTACATTGGGGGCAATGTTCCGGAATGGGTTTATCCCAGAGGGCAAAGGTGCATTGGGGATAATTGGAACAACTGTAGAAGACCTTCCCTTTTCGACTCTTTCGCTCAACGATTACACCGTCACAATTCTCCTGAGGGCAAGCCACTCCAGTGGTCAGGGATTGGGTAAATGTGCAGGTGGGATAATTGGAGCAGGCTAAAAATCTTCCAAACCTCCCATTTTTGATGACCATGGAACTTCCACACTGTTGACACCGGGCATTGGTTTCTTCAACTAATTCCCCCGTTTCATTTAAATCTTTGGTATAACGACACTCGGGATATTTAGAGCAGGCCAGGAAATACCCTCTCTTTCCCCAGCGTCGGACCATCTTCGAGCCACAGCGCTCACATTTCTCTTCTGTTGGTATCATCTCAGCCTTCATATTTCTCATGGAAACCTTGGCCATCTCAAGATCCTTCCTGAAATGGGAATAAAATTCCCGAAGCGTTTCCACCCATCCTTTCTTTTCCTCTTCGATTTGATCTAAATTTTCTTCCATCTGAGCTGTAAATTCCACGTCAAAAATCTCTGGAAAATGAACAACCAAAAGATCATTGACCACAAATCCCAATTCGGTTGGAACAAATCTTCCCTTCTCCAACCGTACATATCCTTTTTCTTTAATCGTGCTTAAGATGGTCGCGTAGGTAGAAGGTCTTCCAATTTCCTTTTCTTCTAATTCCTTAATCAAAGTCGCTTCCGAAAATCGATAGGGAGGCTGAGTGAAATGTTGTTTTGGGGTGAGGGCTAACAGTTCCAGCACTTCCCCCTCTGAAAGGGGAGGCAAGGATTCCTCTTTGTCCCCTTCATGATTATCTTCACTCTCTACATAGAGGGCCATAAATCCTAAAAAGAGGGGGATAGAACCTGTAGTGTTAAAGAGGGCCTCACCCGATTGGATCTCCACCTGGGTTTGGAGAAAACGAGCCGAAGCCATCTGGGAAGCCACGAACCGGTCCCAGATCAATTTATAAAGCTCAAATTGGTCTTTGGTGAGATGGGGCTTGATCTTTTCTGGCTCAAGCTCCATCGAGGTTGGCCGGATGGCTTCGTGAGCTTCTTGTGCTCCCTTGCGACTCCTGTAAAGATTGGGTTTGGGTGGGAGGTAGGTTTCTCCAAACTGCTTTTTGATCCATTCCCTCACATGATGGATCGCCTCCGTGGAGACCCGAACCGAATCCGTTCTCATGTAGGTAATCAACCCCACTTGTCCCATCTTTCCGAGACTCACCCCTTCGTAAAGCTCCTGGGCAATCCTCATCGTCTTCTGCGCGGAGAAGTTAAGTTTCCGAAAAGCCTCCTGTTGAAGTCGACTGGTGATGAAAGGAGGAAGAGGATGCCTTTCTCTCTCCTGTTGAATGATTTTGGTGACAATAAATGGATGCGATTCCAATGCCTTTTTGATGGCCATCGCTTCCGTTTCATTGGCAATCTTGGCTTTCTTACCTTTCCATTTCACCAATTTGGCATCGAAAGAGGTCGGGGAAACTTTTCCTCTAAGAGTCGCGGTAAGAGTCCAGTACTCCTCTGGAATGAAATTCTGAATCTCCCGTTCTCTTTCGCAGATGATTCGAACAGCTACCGTTTGAACGCGACCGGCACTCAGCCCTCGTCTCACTTTCTCCCAGAGAAGAGGACTGACCTGATAGCCGACCAGTCGATCCAAGATCCTTCGGGCTTGCTGGGCTTCATATTTGGAGGGCTGAAGCTTTCCAGGTTTCTGAAGGGCTTCGAGAACTGCTTTCTCTGTGATTTCGTGAAAAAGAACCCGATGGATATTCTTCCCTTTCTCCCCGATCTCTTCAGCGATATGCCAGGCGATGGCTTCCCCTTCCCGATCGGGGTCAGGGCCCAAGTAGATATCTTTCACCTCTCGACTGGCTTTTTTTAATTCTCTTATAATTTTGGCCTTGCCGGGGAGGATGACATAATGGGGTTTAAAATCATCCTCAATATCCACTCCCAATTCATTTTCCGGCAGATCTTTGATATGCCCCACAGAAGCCTTAATGAGATATTCATTTCCTAAAAATTTTTGAAGCGTTTTGACTTTGGTAGGAGATTCAACAATCAGAAGTCCTTTAGGCATTTAAGAGTTTCCCTTTCCTCTTTATATCTTTTTACTAAAACATTTTCCGGGCCACTGAATAATCAACCCTTTCAATTCTAAATTTAATAAAAGGCTCGAGACTTTTCCAGGATCAAGACCGCTTTCTCGAATAATCGTATCGATATGTAAAGGGGTCTCTTTCATTTGTTCATAAATCTGTCTTTCCTCTGGGGTGAGTTCTGGACCTGAAGGCTCATGTTCTTTTAATTTCTCTTTTTCCATTTTCCATTGGGGAAGAATCTCCTCCAGAATATCTCCGCTTGATTCGATCAATTTGGCCCCCTGACGGATTAGCAGGTGAGTGCCCCGGCTTCCTTTTGTTCCTATATTTCCTGGAACTGCGAACACTTCTCTCCCCTGTTCTAAGGCATAGTGAGCGGTAATCAACGACCCGCTCTCCTCACTGGCCTCCACGACGACGACCCCAATGGAGAGTCCGCTGATAATTCGATTCCGTTTTGGGAAATGGCTCCCATCTGGGGGAGAGCCCATCGGAAATTCACTGAGCACGGCTCCATGTTCGATAATCCTCTTAAAAAGAACTCGATTCTCTGAAGGATAGACGCGATCTACCCCACAGCCTAAGACCGCAATCGTTCTTCCTCCGGCGGAAAGAGCGCCCAGATGAGCTACGGAGTCAATTCCCCTTGCCATCCCGCTTACGATCGTGATTCCTTGAGAGGCTAATTCTTGACTTATCTTTTCAGTCACCCATCTCCCATAGGGTGAGGTTTTCCGACTTCCAACAATCGCAACAGCGAGCTCATCCTCTTTTTTCAACTCCCCCCGCATATATAGAATGGGAGGAGGATCATAGATTTCTCTGAGACGTTGGGGATAGATTTCATCGTTTAAGGTGATGACCTTCCCCCCAATCTCGTGGATTAAAGAAAGCTCTCGATAAACCTTATGTTGAGAAGGACCCTTCAGAATTTCATTGGCGACCTTCTCATTTAGACCTTCAATATTTAATAATTCCTTTAAAGAAGCCTGAAAAACAGCCTCCGGGGTTTTAAATTGTTCCAAAAGTCTTTTGATGAGGACACTTCCTAATCCAGGAACGAGATTTAATGCCACCCAATAAAAAGGATCTTCAACCATCTCGAAGCACTCTTTTTGAAAATCTTTTATAAAATATAAAGTCTAAAATGACAAAAAAGCTTTGAAGACATTTTTTTGTCTTCAAAGCTTTTTAAATAATTTTACTTTAATGGGATTCGTATTTTACTGGGTATTGTTTTCCATTCGCTCTTTGTCGTAAGGTTGAACCATATCCCCTTTCCCAATATAATCAAAGGCCTCAATGATCTTGGCTGTATAAAAATTTCCAAATTGGTCAATGATCTGGATATTTCCGGTAATGTTATACTTTCTTCCTACTTTTTTCTTGGTGAGTGGATCCACAATGACATCTGAGGCCCGAAAAAGGGTATATTTATTTCCCACTGCCACAGACTCTTTGGTCTTGAAGGCTAAATAGGCAATATCTCCTTCGGACATAAGGTTCTTTCCTTCTTTACTATCCAGGACGACTCCAATCCCAGAATAATGGAGATCGCCAATGAATCCCGCCGACCTAATTTCGGGAAAACCAACCCTCTTTTTTTCAGGAGGAGCGATCGGTTTCGCCTCGATTTTGGGTAAAACAGGAGGTTCTGGCTTTTCTTCTCTGGGAGGTGGTTCCACTTTCTTTTCTACCACTTTTTCTACCACCTCTTTCGGTTTCTCTTCAATCATTTTGGGAGGCTCCTCTTTTTTTACTTCTTCAAAGGGAGAGAGACGAAGGGGATTCCCTGGATAGATCCAGTGGGGATTGGTGATATAAGGATTCCTTTGCCACAATTTAGGCCACAAAAAAGGGTCTTTAAGAAACCGATTGGAAATATCCCAAAGCGTATCACCCCTTTTAATGGTATAGATGCCCTCTTCCTCCTTTTTCTCTTGGGCATTTGTTGTAAAAACGAAAAAGAATAAAACAACTAAAGTCAAAATAAGACGAATTCCCATCCATCTTTTCATTTTGGTCTCCTCCTCTTTGGGCTGGTCAATCACCATGGGTGATTGATGATTAAGATTATTCCTTCATAAGCCCTAATAGCCTAAAACTTTAGATTTAAATTTAAAAGACTAAAAACACGTCTATAATTAGCCCCTTCGCTCCTTTTTGTCAAGAAAAATATGCAGCAATATTTATACCAATTTACTTCTCATTTGAACTATCTGGCGAAAATTATTGAATATTTTGCATTATTTTGTGAAGATCCAGTCTTTATCTCCTTCTAAAGAGTGGACAATTTCTATACAGCAGGTAAAATTTTTTGGGCAGGATCATTTGACAATCAGAGTATTCTTTGGTATTTACGATTAGAGTTTAATGAAAAGATATGGATATCCCCCTTTCCAATGATGAAACCTTAGATACTTTCTTCAATGGGAAGTTAAAAATCATCCAAAAAAAGAAGGGTTATCGATTTTCGATTGATGCCCTCCTGATCAGTGAGTTTGTCCATCTTCGAAAAGGGGAAAGAGTCATTGATCTTGGAACTGGATGCGGAATTCTCCCCCTTCTCCTTTCTCAGACGAGTAAAGCGAAATCCTTCATTGGAGTTGAAATCCAAGAAGACTTAGCAGAGTGTGCTCGAAAGAATGTCAGACTAAACCATCTGGAATCGATGATCTCAATTCTTCATCAGGACTTCAGAGAATTAAAAAGTGTTTTTCCTTCCGGCTCTTTTGATGTGGTGATTTCAAACCCTCCTTACTGGAAGAACCGAACAGGAAGATTGAACCCTTCCATCCAAAAAGCAATAGCGAGACATGAACTGAAAGGAACTCTGGAGGATTTAATCTCTATCGCTTCTTATCTCTTGAAGCATAGAGGAAGGATCTACCTCATCTTCACAGCCCAAAGGGTAGTCGATCTCCTGGTCGCCTTACGAAAAGAGAACATCGAACCAAAACAATTACAGCTGGTCTATCCTCATCCCAGAGAAGAAGCAAAATTTGTGCTCGTGGAAGCAATGAAATCCAGTGGCATCGAATTAAAAATTTTGCCTCCTTTAATCCTCGATTCCGATCATCATCGATCTTTATAAAATTTTTTGACAACTCCTTATAAATGGGATAATTAAAATAAAAAATGAAGGAAGTGGGAAAATCCATTCTAAATTATAAAGACAGTCATCTCCATTCTATCCTTGAATGGATGGGAGACGAATTAGGAAGGGTGGATGAGGAGATCCGAAAGAACCTGAAGTCTAATGTCCCCATCATTTCAATTATTGTGGAACACCTTCTTCAAAGTGGGGGTAAAAGACTTCGTCCTCTTCTCCTCATTCTTTCGGCAAAGCTCTGCGGGTATCAGGGGGAAGAACATATTCCCATGGCAAGTCTCATTGAATATATTCATACCGCGACCATTCTTCACGATGATGTTGTGGATCACGCAGAATTAAGAAGAGGAATCGAATCGGCCAATTCGAAATGGGGAAATGAAGCCTGCGTCCTGGTCGGCGATTTCCTATTTACAAAAAGTTTTTCCTTAATGGTAGAAAATGGAAATCCAAAAATCCTTCAGGCCATTTCCCATGCCACCACGCTCATGGCCGAAGGAGAATTGGAAGAACTCATCAAGACCAATGACCTTACCCTTACAGAGGAGGAGTATCTCTCTATCATCATCCGCAAAACGGCTGTTCTTTTCTCCGCAGCAACCCGCATCGGGGCTATCTTAGGGAAAGTGAGCGAGGAGAAAGAGAAGGCCTTATCTGAGTTCGGGATGAATTTCGGGATTGCCTTTCAACTGATCGATGACGCTCTCGACTATGCTTCCAGAGAAGAAGAGTTTGGGAAAAAGATAGGAATCGATCTTCAAGATGGGAAGGTTACCCTCCCATTAATCTATACCCTCAGATACTGCAATCCTGAAGAAAAGACCTTCATTCAAAGGGTAATGGATTCAGACCTATTGGAAAAATCATCCTTTCTTGAGGTCGTGAAGATGATTGAGAAGTATAAGGGTTTGGATTATACTTATCAGAGGGCAGGGCAATATGTGGAAAAGGCAAAAGAACATCTTTTTTCATTTCCACCTTCAGCGGAAAAGGATGCGCTCTTTCTTCTCTCGGATTATGTCCTTGAGAGAAAACTATAAATTAAGGAGTAAAAGATGGAAGTTAAATCAAATTTGATTCATGTAAATGACCGTAATTTTACCTCAGAAGTTCTTCAATCGGATATTCCGGTGCTTGTGGACTTCTGGGCGACTTGGTGCGGCCCCTGCCAGGCCATCAGCCCCATCGTCGAAGAACTTGCAAAGGAATTTCTTGGAAGGGTAAAGGTCGCAAAATTAAATGTGGATGAAAATCCGGTTACGCCAAGCCAATACGGGATCCGTGGAATTCCTACACTCATTCTTTTTAAAGATGGAAAGATTCTGGATCAGATTGTAGGATCTGTGCCAAAATCCCGTTTAAAAGCAATGGTGGAAAAAGCCCTTTAATATTATTTCGAATTTCCAGTTTTTTTACTTTATTAAATTAAGGTTCCTCCTTCTTTTCCCTCGTGGCTAAATGAAGCCTGAAACATCACCCCACTGCCGGGGGCTTATCTCCTTTTCTCTGCTCTTTCTCGATCCAAAAATTGAAGATACCCTTCGATGACCTTCTGAGGGTCTAAATGAAGGAGTTTGGCATAAGCCTTCAAGAACCCTTTTAGATAGACCAAGGGAGGAAGCTTGGGGACATCTTCCTCTTCAATCGCTTGAAGAAATTTTATATGAATCTTTGTTTCCTCCGATACCGATTTAAGATCGATGCCCAATCGTTCCCGAACCTCTTTCAAGGTTTTTCCTCGATAGTCGATATCTCCCACATGGAGAGTAAGTTCCTTGAAAGAAAGGGGGGTTTCTTTTTCTTCATCTTTTTCAATCTTTCGCGGCTCCTCTTTTCTAAAGGACCGCTTTATTTTTTCTCGATGGACTTCATCATACTCTTTCCGGGTCGCTTCATTCATAAGAACCCGATAGGCCTCCTCAATGATTTCCTGAATTTCCTGAATCTCTTCTTTTGAAAAAAGGGTGTAGATGGCTAAGGAGTCATGTCGAAAGGTTTCCTTGGCATGTTCATAAGCCTTCTGGATCTCTTTGGGAGTGGCTTCGGGGGTGATTTCTAAGATTTCATAGTAAGTCTGTTCGTTAATCCACCTCATGGCTCTATTCAGCCGTGGGAGCTTTCACCTGGGAGTGAAGCAATTTGGAGGCGATTTCAGAAATACATTGGGACGCCCTGCACCGCTCATTCTCAAGGATAAGGGGCCGTCTTTTCCGAATGGAATTCCCAACCTCCTGATCATAAACGACATAACCTAAATAATGAAGATGAATCCCGAAATATTTCTGACAGGCACTTCGAATTGAAAAACCCATCTCTATATCCTTTTTGGACTGAACCTGATTTAATATGAGATTGGGTCGAAACGCTTCGGTCTCTTCAGCCATCCGGTCTGCATCCTCTGGATTTAGTCTCTTTGCCTCCCGAAAAAGCTCATAGGGATGACGGATCCCTTCTTCATTCTTCCCGTTCATCGCGTGATCGATCAGGGATTTAACCGAAAGGGAGGAAACCGACTGGCGAAGTCTTCTATAAAAGGCACTTTTAAGAAAACGATAGGTATTTTCGATCGAGGTGGGCTCTGGGGTGACCACCAGGATTCCACCATCGGACATCAGAAAGAAGTCAAGCACACTGACGGCATTACCTCCTCCTAAGTCCACAATAATGTAATCTCCTCCGAGGGCACGAATCGCACGGAGAAGCTTTTTTCTCTGAAGACTCTTTACATCTGCTGAATTAAGGAGGTCCTGGGTTCCTGTAAGAAGTCGGAGGTTAGGAATTCCAGGCGAGATCAGGACATCCTGAAGGTTTATGACTTTCTTCTGAATAAAGTCAGAAAGGGAAGGGAAAGGGGGACTAATGCCTAAAAGGGTATGAAGATTTGCTCCCCCTAAATCGGCATCCACCAAAATGACCTGAGCTCCTAATTTTGACAGGCAGATCCCCATATTGGCAGCCAAAAAACTCTTTCCGCTGCCTCCTTTTCCTCCGCCAATCGTCCAGAGGGCCTGTT
>JBDOIB010000232.1:0-2617 GCA_041082155.1 Thermodesulfobacteriota bacterium
TCAATGATTTCTATCTCAGGATCTAAATTCTTCCTGAGTGTTTCGGTAAAGACTGGGTCCACCTCAGGATCATAAAGAGCCCCTCCTTCCACACTGAGAGAAGAGAATCCTTTACGGGGGATGATAAATTTGACCAATTTTTTATTCTTATACTGATTCAGTTTTTCAGAGACGGCTTTTGCGATCATCTCCATTTCCTCTCGAGTGGTCCTCGCTTGAACCCTCATCGCATCTTGCACGAGAAGTTTTCGTTCGGCCAATCTTCGGGAAACCCAAAGGGGATCCCCTTTATCTTTTCTCTCGATCGGACCACAGCTGATCATGTCAAAACCACAAGGAGAGAGGAGATAAGGAATGGAAAGATTCAAGGCAGCATCTAAACGGTCAGGGCCTGAGGCTCGATTTCCTCCCAGGAGATACTCACTGAAACTGGCTGGAACGAGGTCAATAAAAGCATCAAAGAACCCTTGACTTACGAGATCCACAGCGGCTCGGTCTCCCAAACCCGTGGCATGGAATGAGACCAGATTGTAATCGTTGGCGAGAAGGTCTCTAATATAATGGGCTCCCTTGTCACAAAATCCAAATTCAGTAATGGCAATAGAGGGTTTATCTTCCTTTTTTAAGGGTTCAAACCCTTCGACCATTCCACAGATCGCATTTGCTCCATTGAGGGCAAGGGTTCGAACCAAGGGGTTGAGGCCCACTGTATCTACCACGCTATGCATGACCGTAATATCTCTGAGGCCAAAGAATTCTGAAAGTCTGCTGGCATAGGCCGGCATAGCGGTGACACTTGAAATCAGAAGTTTGGGGAGACCAAAGGGAAGAGATTTCATTGCATTTAGGCTCATAAAGGTTCCGGTCATTCCAGCAATCGCAATCACACCCCGAAGTTGCCCTGCTTTGTAAAGATCAAGGATTTTTCGAGCAAGTCCCTCCGCCATCCTGGAGGTGACCTTCTCCCTTTCTTGGGTAGGTGCTTTTTTGATCTCTTCGATGGTCGTTCCACCCAGTTTTGCAATCTCATCCCCAGAAACTTCAGGGATTAAGGAAGGGGAGATGGCGCCCGTTCCAATACTGATATCTATCAAAATCGCCTGATGCCCTCGTTTTTCTATCTGATTCTTGATGATTTTAAGGGCTTCCTCTCTCTCGTCTAACATCCCAATAATTGCAATCGCCATGGCCCCCTCCTTTTTCCCAATCTAAAACCCGTATTCCTTCCATCGGCTGCGAACCTTTTTAAGCATTTCTTCATCCAGTTTAATCTCTGTGGGTTTCCTCTCCCATTCATAAGGAATACATGCATCCATGATAATTCTGGAGACGATCTCTCTGGCTTCAATAGGAAGGGCGGGATCGAGAGGAGTGGAGCGCCCTCTTTTAATGATTTCTGTACTTCGATAAGGATCATATCGGACCGCCAATGCCCATAGAACCCTTGGAATATCATCTGCCCGGATATCCTCATCCACGACGATCACTCCTTTCATTCCATAATGGCCTGTGGTGGTTGAAATGACAGCAGTCCCGACATGCATGGAGTGTCCCGGATACATCTGTCGAACAGACACAATGCCCCAAAATCTTCCTCCGCTTTCAGGAGGGATATAGACCGATTGGATTCCCGGGATTTTCATATTTTCGAGATCGGTCCAGAGGGTTGCGGTTCGGTTGAGGGATTGGATCATATGCGTATCCGTAACCGGTTTCCCCACAGAGGTTGCCCAAAAGATTGGGTTGTTTCGATGGAGGATTCTTCTTACATAAAGAACAGGTTTTGGCCATTCTTCTCCTGTTTTCCCTGAATAGTAACCTGTATATTCTCCAAAAGGTCCTTCCTCTCGAAACTTTGACGGATCCGTTTCAACCTCTCCTTCCAGAATTATTTCGGCCGTAGCAGGAAGGGGGAGGCCTGTGAGGTCGCTTTTGATCACTTCACAGGGATTTCCTCTGAGAGAACCGACAATATCGTATTCACTGACTCCGGCAGAGACCAGCGTGCTTCCAGCGAGAAAGAGAAGAGGATCCCCACCAATGACTGCCGCGGCGGGCATTGTTTTCTTCATCTTTTGATACTTTTTAAGCATGAAGTCTGCGTGTTTTCCTTTGATGATCTGGACTCCGGTGGTCTTTTCATCGAGGATCTGCATCCGGTAAGTTCCCAGATTAACCCAATCACTCTCTGGATCTTTGGTGACCAGAAATACTGCCGTCCCAATGAATCGACCTCCATCCATAGGATAAAACTTGGGAGCAGGAAAGTTAAAGAGGTTCACGTGGGTTCCTTCAATCACATTTTCCAGGACAGGGCCACTCTTCACCTCAACAGGTGGAATCAGTTTTTTCGTCGTCAGCTCCATCCATCGTTTGGCCATATCACACATGGAAAAGTGTTCAGGCACTCCAAGAGCGATCGCAAGACGCTTGGGAGAGGTAAAGGCACTGGTGAAGACCGGAATCTGGTAATCCTTTACCTTTTCAAAGAGTAAGGCAGGTCCCTTATCTTCCTCATTGATCTTTGCAATATGAGATAGTTCCAGATTCCAGTCCACTTCTACCTTGATCCTTTTTAATTCTCCCTTTTCTTCACAGATTTTAATGAAATCTCTTA
>JBDOIB010000245.1:0-1508 GCA_041082155.1 Thermodesulfobacteriota bacterium
AGGGGTAAATCAAGAAAGGACGCTACTTCTCTCTGATCATAATGAACATTTTGAGTCGGACAGAGCACTGTTAATCTTTCCTCTTCATCCCAGAATGCGATACCTCCATCAGGTTCTAAGTAGGCATGATCCACCCAGGTCGTCGTATAAGTCTTCTCTATAATGACCTCTGCCTCTTTAAATCCGATCTGGACATCCCCCTTGATAAGATTAAACTCTATAAGCAGATTCCCTTTTTCATGAATGGTCGGGGCAAAGGGTTGAAGGGCTTCCTCCGGGGTTTTTATGAAGGGAAACTCTTCATACATCACCTTTACTTTTTGACAGGCCTCTTCAGCCCCTTCGATCGTTTTTGCCGCTATAAGGGCTATGGGCTCTCCCACATACCTTACCCGGTCAGAAGCCAGAACAGGTTGATCCTTTTGAATAACCCCGATTCTATTCTTTCCAGGAATATCCTTTGCTGTAAATATCTTTTCAACCCCTTTTACCTTGAGGGCTTCGGCCGTTTCGATCCCTATGATTTTTGCATGAGGTACGGTACTTCTCACCACTTTAAGATGAATGAGATCTGGAATGGATAAATCCCCACCATACCTGGAGGCTCCCAAAACTTTATCCAGGGCATCAACCTTGGAGATATTTACTCCAATCCCTCTCATTCCATATTCTCAAAAGCCTGACGTATGGCCCTTTCAACCAAAACCTCTACGACAGGCTTCTTATAAGAGGTGGAAGAACGAATGCCACTTTTTGAAATCATCTCTGAAGAAACCTTCTGAGCAGCCATTTTCAACAGGTTCAGATCAAATCGTTGATGCCTCAGGAAAGACTCCGCTTCCTTCATCCGATTCGGTATGGGAGTGACGGCCCCAACAGAGATTCGAACATCTTCGATCCAATCCCCTTCCTTCTGGAGAATGACCGCCACACTCATTCGTGGAATTGCCATTCCTTCTCTTCGGGCCAGTCGAATGAAAGAGCCTTTCATATAGGGGGGAAGTTTCTTAAATGAGATAGACACCAGAATTTCGTGTGGCTGAAGAGCACTCTTATAAGGGCCTTTAAACAAAGAGCCAACTGGAATTTCTTTTTCTCCTTCTTTGGAGACAATGTTTGCCGTAGCCTCCAAGACCATAAGAGGAGGAAGAGTATCGGCTGCTGGAGAGGCATTCACAATATTTCCTCCGATGGTTCCAACATTCCTAATTTGGGGAGACCCGATTTGGAAGGTGGCCTGGGAGAGAATTCTTCCATAGGTATGAATCATAGATGAGCTCGCAATCTCAGAATGAGTCACGGCACCCCCGATATAAACCCAACTCTTTCTCTCCTCAATCCTTCTAAGCTCAGGGAGATGAGTAATATCGATAAGAATTTCGGGCCTAAGAACCCCATTTCGAAGAGAGATAACTAAATCCGTTCCTCCAGCGATCACTTTAGCCCTTTCGCCATATTGCCATAAAAAATTGCACGCCTCCTCAAGGGTTTTAGGAATTTTGTAATCA
>JBDOIB010000265.1:0-1109 GCA_041082155.1 Thermodesulfobacteriota bacterium
TCAGATTTCTATACTGTTCATCTGTGAAGACATGGTCTAAGTAAAGCAAGGAGATAAATGCCTCCACTCTGTCAAAAGACGATTCTCCTAAATCCCACACCTTGGTGAAGTGTTTATACTGCAGGATGCCGTATTTATCGTTACAGCCCAGATACCATAAATTGGAGTCTCCAGGGATAATCTCATTATTTTCATCTTGGCACAGTCCAGCATCTCGCATGAGAAAATCGTAGATCTCCTGACCGGTGGCTACCCTGTTAATCATCTCCTTGCTGAACCTGTCATCAAAGACCATGCAGTATATGGTAACAAAGACTTTATTCTCATCCATTTGCTCCTCCTTTCTGCTTAGCCCGCTCATTTCCTTTTACCTTTATATACCCTGCCTCCTTTTCTCCTTCCCAAGCCTCTGACACTCGTTGGAAGATAGGCTTTTTATTCATTGTTTAAAAGGAACTTAAATTTTTTTTTCTTGTTTATTATTTTCTTCCCAGAATCTCGTCTATGAAGATAGACTTTTTGGCTGGAACCCCAAGGTAATTCAATGAGTAGCAAAGATAAAGGAGCTTCATGGCTCTCGAACAGGCCACAAAAGCAATCCTCCTTTCTTCCTCTATATCCCCCTTCTTCGTAGGACAAATAGTCTCCACCAAACCAGGAACAAAGACCACCGGGAACTCAAGCCCTTTAGCCTTGTGAATAGTCATAAGATGCACACCTTCCTTATTATCTATTTCATTATCCACTCTCTCTCCCTGAAAAGACTCTGCAAACTCAAGAAAGGTTTTTATGTCCTTGAACCTGGCAGCAGACAACTGAAGCTGGTTTATGTTCTGAATCTTAAAGTCATCTGGAGAAGGGACGTCTTCATCAGTAATATAACGGTCATAATCCAGGCTGTTTCTTAGTATCTCTATGGTTTCTGCCGGACTGAGTTCCTCTCTCCTTTCCATCAATGGGTCCATTAGTTTAATAAACTCCTTTATAAACTTCCTAAGATAAGGGACATCTATAGGCATAGATTTAAGAGCAGGATAAAGGCGCATGTCCCTCATCTTAGAAAAATCCTCAAGCTCCGAGATAAACTTCCTTCCTATGTATCTATTGGG
>JBDOIB010000278.1:0-1908 GCA_041082155.1 Thermodesulfobacteriota bacterium
AATTTTCAAAGATATGCTGATAGACAGCATTGCATTTCTCGTTATAAATCTCTCGGGAAAATATTGGGGGAAGTTCATCAAGTTTATCCTCGATAGCCACACGGACAGCAGCGCGAGTGGTCTGCGTTTTTCTCCAATCCAGCACCAACTTCTCTCGCTTCAGTGTCTCCAGTAGTTCTCGGGCAATCCTTTTAACTTGAGCTTCCTCCTTTTTTGTAAGTTTCATTTCGGGTTTTGTGATTAGATCAAATATCGCCAATTCTTCCTCTGTCAGTCCCTCAGTAATCGCCCTCTTTTCTTCCTCTTGCAATTCCCTCGCAAAATCAAGCAGTCGCTCAAAGAATTCCTCCAGATTGGCGGCTCCCTGATTATATTCATCGATCATCCTTTGAAATCTCTCCACAAAATCTATTCGGGTTTTATTCAGCCGCACCATCCTCTCCAAAGCTGAGTTGATCGTGCCACGTAACTTCTCAATCTCTATTCTCTTCCTCTCCTTTGCAAACTCCTTCTTGATAGCATTAAAATCAATCTTACTGAGATCAACCAGTCTTTTCTTTCCATAAGGAATAACCTGATCCCGAATGATATATCCCCTGGCAGCGATGCTTTCATCCAGCAGTTCCTCCACCTTCTCCATAACCCCAGAAATATCTATCTCGGGTTGAAGCGACTCTATTTTTAGCCGGATCGCCCTGAGCAGAGAACAAATGGAGAAAAATTCATTTGCTTTGGGATCAGGAAGTATCGCCTTATAAATACGATTGACCATATTGGAAAGGTTTATAAAACGCTTCTTGGTTAGGTCATTTACTAATATTTTGTCAACCGCCTCATCAATCAATTTCACTCGTTCAAAACCTTGCGAAGCTATGATGGGATCTATCTCAACCCTTATCTCCTTTAAAAACTCCAGAGTTTGGTCAATGGCTTTTCTGAGCATAGCTACCAGTTCAGACTTTGCCTTGATCGGTTCCTCCCCTGGTTTAACCCCTCCTCCATAATCTGAACCATATATTGCCAGAGCCTTTTGAAGATTCCTGAATACCCCTACGTAGTCCACAATCAGCCCATTAACTTTATCTTTAAAGACTCGATTAGCCCTTGCAATCGTCTGCATCAGGGTGTGGTTTCTCATGGGTTTATCGAGGTAGATGGTGGAACAACACGGGACATCAAACCCTGTCATCCACATGGCGCAGACAAATACGATACGAAACTTATCATCCGGATCCTTAAACTTGGTGCCCAGATCCTCTTTAACCATCCTCTGGCGGTGGGGAACAATATCCACCCCCTTCTTTTTCATTTCGTCCACTTCATTCTGTGATGGAGAAACTACGACCGCCATATCCGTTTCCTGCATATAAGCAATCTTTTTCTCCAGCTCCTCCCGATCTGGCCCTGACAAACCCTCCATTTGCTTCGTCAATCGCTCTATTTTCTGTTTCCAATATTTTTGAACCTTATCATACATCTTCACGGCAGTGGCTTTATCAATGCTCACCACCATGGCCTTGCCCTGATGTCCACGCTCTGTGAAATGCTCGACTATGTCCTCAGCGATTTTTTCCAACCGATCATCCCGAGTAATAAGATGATATTCCCGGGAAAATTCCCGCTCCAGTTTCCTCTCCTGCTCTTCATCAATCTCTGCTTCCTCTAAAAGCCGATCCATCCCCTCTTTAAACGCCTCTTCATCTTTTAACTGCAACTCAGGAATTCGATTTTCGTAATAAAGGGGAACTGTAGAGCCATCGTCAACCGACTGTTTAAAGTTGTAGATGGAAACATAGTCTCCAAAAACTTCCCTGGTCTTTTCCTCCCCGACAATGAGCGGCGTTCCCGTGAAGGCGAGAAACGAAGCATTGGGAAGGGCATTTCTCATATTGAGAGCAAGGGTATCAT
>JBDOIB010000288.1:0-11256 GCA_041082155.1 Thermodesulfobacteriota bacterium
GGCTCAGATTCTCCGATCAGAAATAAGAGTCGGCTCCAATCGATTCGATTTTCTTTTGAAGGAAAAAGGGAAAGAGATGGTTTTGGAAGTCAAATCCTGCACCCTTTTCGGTGAAAAGGTCGCCATGTTTCCAGATGCGATTACAGAAAGGGGGAGACGCCACCTTTTGGAATTGGCCAGACTTTCAGAGCAGGGCGTGGGGGCGACTGTTCTTTTCATCGTTCACTGGCCTTTTACAGAGGTCTTTATGCCCGATTATCACACCGATCTGGAGTTTTCAAAGACATTTCTTCAGGTAAGAGAAAAAGTTCAATTTCTCCCCGTTGCCGTTCGCTGGAGGCATGATTTTTCTATCACCGGGAAGGTGAGGATCCTTCAGATCCCATGGTCTTATCTGGAAAAGGAGATAGAGGATCGCGGGAGTTATCTATTGATTCTCCATTTAACGCGAGGAAGAAGAGTTAAGGTTGGAGCATTAGGGACTCCTTCTTTTAAAAAAGGGTTTTATGTTTACGTGGGCTCGGCGATGGCCCATTTAGGCCAGAGAATGGAGAGACACCGGCATCTCAGGAAAAGGCATCACTGGCACATTGATGAGCTAAGGGCGATTTCTCGATTTCATTCGATATTGCCCATACGATCGAAAGAACGATTGGAATGCCAAATCGCCCTTTCGATAGAAGGAATTTCTGAATGGAAGGTAGAGGGGTTTGGTTCAACGGATTGTGGATGTGAGGGACATCTGTTTGGGTTTTCAGAGAATCCTCTTCAATTAGAGGAGTTTCATAAAATCCTTCAGTATTTCAGGATGGAGCGCTTTTTCCACACAAAGGGACTCCCTCCTTGAAGGGAAGGAATCATTTTAGCTCAATCCTCCGCCCATAGGCGGAAGGTTTTCTTCGGGTGAGATGGATTGACAAAAGGAATCTTTGTGGTATCTTAGGAGTGAAATGGACAGGGAGCTCATAGAGGCCTTAAGACCGAGGATAAAGGGGCTCGTCCTTCAGGAGATCCGGCTCTATCGATTGAAGGAGTCTCTTACTCCAGAAGTTGTTCTCGAGGAGATTTCGAGATCGATCGAGGAGATGAAACGAGAGATCGTTCGATGGACTCGAGCGATGAGCTACCGGGAGAGGGCTTCCTTTTTGAAAAAGATGATGGAAGAAGCCGTGGATGAGGAGATCGATCGTGCTATCCAACTAAGAAGAAATAGATGCCTTCGATGCATCCATGGAAGATTTTATGATCCCTCTGGAATTCCTTTCGTTCACCTGCCAGCAGATGCCACCGTTGTCGAGACCATTGGTTGTGATGAGGCGAGATTAGATCCCGAAGAGAGCTGCAAGAGATTTGTTGAAACAGCTTCCGCCCCTTCCTTTGAGGATTATTTAGACGAAATGAACCTTCTTTATGAATTCAGAGAGTGGATCGAGCATATTGAAGAGATCTGGCAGGATTACTTTATGAAATAGGATTAACCAAAAGGGGCATGGTGTTTCCCATCATACCATGCCCCAACTTTTAGGCGAGGGCCCCGGCGACCAGTTCGGTGATGTCCATTACCTTGAGGCGTCCTTTTTTCTCCTTTCGAATCCTGGCTGCCGCGACCTGAAGATTGGCCTTACAGGCAGGACAGGCCGAGACAATCACCTCTGCTCCTACCTCCAGGGCCTCAAGACCTCTCTGATAGGCAATCTCAGAAGAAAGGTCTGTATTAAAGGCTTTCAATCCTCCTCCGCCCCCGCAACACTTGGCCAGAAGTCTGTTATTTTTAAACTCTACAAGGGTCACCCCTGGAATCTTCTGAAGAAGTTCTCTCGGAGGCTCAAAAATATTGAGGTGACGACCCAGGTCACAGGGATCATGATAGACCACCTTCATCGACCCTCCATCTTTTAGCTTTAATTTTCCATCCTGAATCAATTGATTGAGATATTCAATCGCATGAAACACGGGGATATCAAAGGAGAAATACTTGGGATAGAGTTCTTTGAAGGTCTTATAACACCCTGCGCAGGTCGTAACTATCTGTTTGGGTTTTAATTTGGAGAAGAGTTCGATATTCTTCTTTCCTGCCTCCTTGAATTCCTCGGTCCCGACGAGATAGGAGATATATCCACAGCAATGCTCATCCTGTCCCAAGGTGCTATAGGAAACACCAGCCTTGTCAAGGATGGCCATCGTATTTGGAACGATATTGATGTCCTGATAAGAGGCCACACATCCCAAAAAGAGAAGGGTATCGACCGGTGCGGGTTTGGGTTTAAACGAGGAAGGAAAGACATCTGTCCGTTTCTCCCTTGGTTCCCCAAAAGGATTTCCCGTGGCTTTGAGATTTTCCATCAGAGTCTTATGGATATCGGGCAGGAATCCTGCTTCCACCAGCTTTCTTCTTCCTGCCTCCACAATCTCAGAGACCATCACTCCCGCAGGACAGGTGGCTTTGCAGTTCAGACAGGTCGTACAGAGGTAGAATTTTTCGGCCATCTCACGGGAAGGTTTGAGTTTCCCTTTCATCAGATAGTAAGCCTGGATCACTCTTCCACGGGCGTTTTCGGACTCTAATCCTGTTCGGGCATAAACCGTACAGCCAGCCCGACAGAACCCGCAGTTGATACAGGCAAAGATCTCGTTATCCACCTCCTTGCCAAAACTTAGGATCTTTTCAGGCTGTTCAATAAACTCTTTATAGGTAAAGAAATCATAGATATCCTTGACCCGATCATCCAGACCCAGTTTCCCGGGGTTAAGAATATTTTTCGGATCGAGAGCCTTTTTGATGGCCCTCATCACCTCCTGACCCACTCCCAATTCATGATGGATATAGGGGGCCTTGGCCAGACCGATTCCATGCTCGGCCGTCAGTGTCCCTTTAAGTTCCATCGTGAGATCTATAAAATCCTGAGCAATCCTTTTAGCCACCTCCCATTCCTCTTTCCTTCGACCATCGATGATCAGCACCGCATGGAGATTGCCATCTCCGATATGGCCAAAGATAGGGATGGGGAAATTATGTTTTTCTCTCAATTTCTGAAGTTTTCGGATCGTTTCGGGGATCTTGGAGATCGGGACACCAAAATCTTCCACCAAGGGAACCAACTTTGCTCCTCGTCTGACTTTGGAGAGGGAAGGCACGAGGCCCTGTCGGCCTGCCCACATCTTTAGGCGTCTATTCGGATCATCATCCCATTGTTCACCGAGACTGTTACATTGCTTTGCAATCCGGTTGATTCTTTCAATATTCTCTTTGACGGCCTGTTTATTTCCGTCAATCTCGATGAAGAGGATACATCCCACGTTCTCAGGAATATTTAACCCCATGGCTTTATTCACAACCTCGATGGAGAGACGATCCAGTATTTCACAGGAAGAGAGCGGAATGCCTGCCCCAAGAATGCCTTCCGCTGCCTTTCCAGCATCTTCGACCTCTGAGAACCAGAGCTGAGCGAAGGCAATATACTCAGGCATGGGAAGGATTTTAACGGTGATTTCCGTCATCACCCCGAGCGTGCCTTCGGCACGGCAGAAAAGATGAACCAGGTCGTATCCCGCCGAGGTCTTCGGAGCCGTCGATCCGGTTCTTAAGATTCTTCCATCAGCGAGAACGACCTCCAGTGCCATCACATAGTCTTTCGTGGTCCCGTATTTAATCGCCCGGTTTCCACTGGCATTGGTGGAGACCATCCCTCCGATGGAAGCAATGGTTGCGCTTCCCGGATCAGGGGGAAAGAAATGGGTGGGGGCCAGAGCATTATTGAGTTGCTGACAGATCACCCCGGGTTCCACCACAGCATAGCCATCCTTTCGCTGAATCTCTTTAATTTTATTCATTCGACTTACATCAAGAATAATCCCTCCAAAACAGGGAAGGACCGCTCCTGTCGTACTGGTCCCTGAACCTCTGGGGATTACTTTGATATCATTTTCGTAAGCCAGTTTTAGGATCTTGGAAACCTCCTCGGTTGTTCTGGCAAAGACCACGGCATCAGGAATTCCCTCGTGAACAGACATATCCCTGGAATGGCAGAGCCTTTCGATTTGGTCTGTCTTTACATTCTTCTCTCCAACGATTTTAATCAGTTCTTGAATGTAATCCATTGCTCTCCCCTTTCTTTAAATTTAAAATTTCTTTAGAACATTTATAAAATAGAACTGATGAAATTTTCAATCTTTTAACCAATTTTTCGTGAGAAGATCAAGGCTCAAGGGTTGAGTCCCAGAACTGTTTCGCCAAGAATCAAAACCTCTTGTGATCGATGGGATTTTATATTATATAGCTCGAAAAAAAGAAAGGAGGAGTCTTCTCATGGAAATCGAAGGATACCACTTCCCGGACGATCTTTATTATCACAAAGAGCATTACTGGGCACGAGTTGAAGGAAATACAGTGACGGTAGGGACAACCGACTTTGCTCAAAAATTGGCAGGCGAGATTGTTTATGTGGAACTTCCCTCGGTGGGGAGGACGGTCGAACAGGATAAACCCTGTGGTTCGATGGAATCCGGCAAATGGGTCGGACGGATCTATGCACCTCTCTCCGGGAAGGTAGAATCGATCAATGAGGCCCTTGAGGACTCACCCGAACTGATCAATCAGAGCCCCTATGATAAGGGATGGATGTTTAAAATCACCCCATCAAAGCTTGAAGAGGAGCTTGGAAGATTGATGAAGGTGAGCGATCTCGAAGCATTCATTAAATCTGAGATGGAAAGGATCAAAAAGAAATAGAGGCGATGAAGCTTTCTAAACTGACGGCTAAACAATTACTGGAGATTGATGCCTGTACCCGCTGCGGGGAATGCCTCCGCTGCTGTCCCGTTTACACTCAACGCCAGGAAGAGGAGATCACCCCCAGAGGAAAGATTCAGGCCATCAAAAGGTTTATTCGATCTCAGTATGGTCTCTGGGCAAAAATCTTTGGACCCAAAAAACTGAGTGAGGAACAGCTGAAGAAGTTTTCCGAGATGGTCTATCGATGTACCCTCTGCGGGGAGTGCGGATGGGTCTGCCCGGTGTCGATTCGCTCAAAGGATCTCTGGATCGGGTTGAGAGAGGTTCTGGTGGAGTTAGGCTATTACCCGAAGCAATTCGATACCCTTAAGGGAAATGTTCTGACAAGCCATAATATTTCAGGATTGGACAATGAGGGAAGAACCGAATGGCTTGAGGCCATGGGGGATCTTCCCGAGCATCGATATCAGAAAGAGAAGGCAGGGGTCATCTATTTTGTGGGTTGTGTGGCCTCCTATTTCCCTATGGTCCATAAAATCCCTCAGGGGATGATCCACATCCTAAACCGGGCTCAGGTAGATTTTACCCTTCTTGGAGGGGCAGAGTGGTGTTGTGGGTTTCCATTGATTGGAGCAGGAATGAGAGCGGAAGCCGAGGAAATGATTGCTCACAATCTGGAAATGGTCCGCAAGAAGGGGGCTCATACGGCGATCTTTACATGTCCTTCCTGCTTCCATACCTGGAAAGAGGAATATCATTCAGAGATTAAACTTTTTCACTTCACCCAGTTTCTTTTGAACTTAATTCAAGAGGGAAAGATCAGGTTCAAAGAAGAGAGAATAAAGGTGACCTATCATGACCCCTGTGATCTGGGTCGAGCCAGCGGGATCTATGATTCCCCCAGAGAAATTCTTCGAGCCATGCCAGGGGTGGAGCTCGTGGAGATGAAGGATCATGGTCCGAACTGTAAGTGCTGCGGTGGAGGGGGAAACCTCGAGATGATCGATCCAGAGCTTTCGGCAGCCCTGGCCCGTGAAAAGATTAAACAGATTCAAGAAACGGGTGCAGATGTGGTGGTTACCTCGTGCCAGCAGTGTATCCGAACCATCATGACAACGGCCAGAAGAATGAAGATTCCTATCAAGGCGCTCAATTTGACAGAATTGGTTTTAAAGCATATGAAATAAAGGTTTTATGGTCAGAAAATTATGGAAAAGCATACCATTTTTTATGCCATGTTCGTTCCTACTCTAATTCTCTTTTTCTTGGGAATGGGATTTCGCCTGAGTCTCTATCTCCAAGGGAAAGTAAAAGGAGCCGAGAACGTAACTCCCTGGCAAAAACTCAGGATTCTGTTAAGGAGGGGCTGGGATGAGTTCTGGAGGAGACCCCTCTGGTACCTTCAAATCACCCTCACCGATGTGATTTTTCACAGAAAACTCTATGGCCAATCCTTCTACCGATGGCTGACCCATACCTTTCTCGTTTTTGGCTTTGTCGCGACCTTCATTGTGGATATGATCAAAGGATTCACCACAGGTTATCTGGTGGAGTGGAGCCATTCTCTTCCCTTTCTCTCCTTCGCTCACACCTTTGAGACAGGTGCCATTCGTCCATTTCTCGACTTTTTCCTGGAATTCTTTAGTTTTCTTATCCTTATAGGATGCGTCATGGCTCTTGTCCGCCGGTTTATCTTAAGGCCCTCTCAATTAAAAACAGAAGAAGAGGATATCACCTCTCTTCTCTTCATTCTCTTTTTAGAACTTTCGGGATTCTTTATCGAAGGATATCGAATCGCCCATCCAGAGGTGGTGGCGAATCGGGTCTATATGGCTAATTTTACCCCTCCAAGCGCCAACAATTGGGTCTCCTTTGGAGGATATTTCCTTTCTTTATTTTTAAGGGGAGTGAGGATCAATCCTGATTTTTTATGGTATTTTCACGTGATTCCAAGCCTTATCTTTTTCATTTATATTCCTCATTCTAAACTTCTTCATATCTTTACCTCCTCTGTGACCGTGATCGGGGATCGATTGAGAGAAAAGTCAAGGATTGCTTGACAATATTTTATAAAAGTGATAATGAAAAAAATCACAAATCTTTAATCAAAGGAGGGGGTTTTATGACCATCAGCAAATGGATGACCGCAGGGACAGTCCTTAAAATGATGGCAATGCATTATCCCGATAAGCCAGGAGCCGGGGATAAGTTTAGAAAGATGACCTTCAAGGAATGGAATGAAAGGAGTTGTCGTTTAGCCAATGCGTTGAATCAATTAGGGGTGAAGAAGGGAGATCGATTTGCCATTCTTGCATATAATTGTGTGGAGTGGATGGAAATCTATGCGGCTTCAGCCAAAGGAGGACAGATCACGGTTCCGATCATGTTTCGCCTGGCTGCCCCTGAGATAGAATATATTATCAATCATTCGGAGTGTAAGGCCTTCTTTGTTGCTAAGGAGTTTGTGCCGCTGGTAAACTCCCTGAGAAATAAACTGCCAACTATTCCCCCGGAGAATTATGTCTACTGGGGAGATGAAAATGTCCCCGAAGGCTATCAATCCTATGAAAAATTGATTGCCCAGGCCTCTCCAGAGGAACCCGATGTGGTGGTCGATGGGGAGGATATATGGAACCTCATGTATACCTCTGGAACCACAGGAAAACCGAAAGGGGTGGTTAGAACCCATGAGAGTAATGTCTCTCAGTATATCTTGAATGCAATCAATATGGGACTCCGTCCGGATGATTGTGTGATGCTGGTCATGCCCATGTGCCATATCAATTCTATCTTTTACTCCTTTACCTACACCTATGTGAGTGCCAGAGTCTTTGTATATAATATGGTGAGCTTTGACCCCGAGGATCTGTTACGGACCATTGAAAAAGAGAGAATTACCTTTACCTCCTTGGTTCCCACCCATTATATTATGATTCTTTCCCTGCCCGATGAGATTAAAAAGAAATACGATGTGAGCTCGATCCGGCAACTTCTCATCTCATCGGCTCCCGCCCGGAGGGATACAAAACTGGCCATCATGGATTATTTCAAAAATGCAGAGCTCTGGGAAGCCTATGGATCCACAGAGGCCGGTCTGGTCACTTTGCTTCGGCCAGAGGAACAATTTAAAAAATTGGGGTCCATTGGCCGGGAAATCTGGGGAACAGACCGGATTAAGATCTTGGATGAGAATGGGGTAGAGGTTCCAGATGGTCAGGTCGGAGAGCTCTATTCCCGAACCCCTCATGTGTTTAAAGAATACTGGAAGGATCCAGAAAGGACAAAAGCAGCCTTTAAAGGAGAGTGGTTCTCAGCCGGGGATATGGCCTACAGGGATCCTGATGGTTACTATGTCCTGGTAGATCGAAAAGCCAATATGATCATCACCGGAGGTGAAAATGTCTTTCCTTCGGAGGTGGAAAATGTGATCGGTTCCCATCCCGCGGTCAAATATGTGGCCGTGATCGGGGTTCCTCATGAGAAATGGGGAGAGGCGGTAAAGGCGGTGGTGACCTTAAAGGAAGGGATGAGCGTGACGGAGAAGGAATTGATTGAGTATTGCCGTGGAAAGATCGCCGGGTATAAGATTCCAAAGTCTGTCGATTTTATTAAGGACGAAGAAATGCCCATGACTCCCACCGGAAAAATCCTCCATCGGGTTCTCCGAGAACGATATGGGAAATGGAGTGATGTGCGGTAAATAGAATAATTTTTTTAAAACCATTTGGGCCTGAGGAAGACTCCTCGGGCCTTTTTTTAGTTTGAGAAACTCTTGAAAAATCTCACTCTATAGGCTATGTTTGATTCGTCCAAGGGGATTTCAAATTTCCCTTGGTTTTCATTTTTCTTCCCCTGATGCTGGTTTCTCATGGGGAGAGATCGATTTGAGTTAGAGAAAAATGAGAAGAAGCCTTCAATGGAGATTCATCCTTTATACAGCTGTCACCGTTTTTGCCATTCTTCTCTTTCTTCCCACGGTGGTTTCAGAGCTCCCCTCCTGGTATTTTAAATTGATCCCTACCGAGAAGATCCATCTGGGTCTTGATTTACAGGGAGGGATGCATCTTGTCCTGGAAGTGGAAGCCGAAAAGGCGGTAGAGAGTTACCTGGAACGGATTAAAAACAATCTCCGGGACGACCTTCGAGATAAAGGAATTCCAGTAGGAAAACTTGAAAGAGAGAAGAACCACCAAATCCTCATGGAGGTTTCCGGGGATAGAGAGAAATGGGAGAAGCTCTTGAACCAGCGTTATGGAATCCTTCAAGAACTTTCCACTACCCCTCTGGAGAAGGGAATCTGGAGGGTGATCTATGTTCTGGATTCTCGTCAAGCCGAACAGATCAGGAAGAATGCCATTGATCAGGCCCTTGAGACGATTCGAAATCGAATCGATCAGTTTGGAGTCTCGGAGCCAGAGATTACCCTCCAGGGGACAGACCGGATCCTGATTCAACTGCCAGGCATTCGAGATCCTCAGAGGGCGATCAACCTGATTGGTCGCACGGCTTTATTGGAGTTTAAATTAGTCGATGAGGAGGGAAATCTTGAGGAGGCCCTGAAAGGAAATATCCCTGAGGGGTCCATCATTCTTTATCAGAGAGTGGTGGATCCAAAAACAGGAGGAACCAAAAAGATTCCATGGCTACTAAAAGAGAAGACCTTAATGACAGGGGAAGTATTGAAGGACGCTCGAGTGGCCATTGATTCTCAATTTGGGGAACCCTATGTGGCCTTGGAATTTGATGATATTGGTGCAAAACTTTTTGAACAGATCACAGGAGCCCACGTAAAGAAGAGATTGGCCATCATTTTGGATGATAATGTCTATTCCGCCCCTGTGATTCAAGAAAAGATCAGCGGGGGGAGGGCCCAAATCACCGGACGATTCGATATGAAGGAGGCAAGCGATCTGGCCATTGTCCTTCGAGCGGGGGCTTTACCTGCCCCTGTAAAGATGATTGAGCAGCGGACGGTGGGTCCTTCTCTGGGGAAGGATTCCATTCGAAAAGGAGTCTTTTCCACCATTGTCAGCGCGATCCTGGTCCTCCTCTTTATGATTTTTTACTATCGAGGGGCTGGGGTGATTGCCAATATTGCTCTGATCCTAAATGTATTATTTGTGCTGGGAGCCCTTGCCATCTTTCGGGCCACCCTTACCCTTCCTGGGATTGCAGGTCTTGTCCTTTCGATCGGAATGGCCGTGGATGCGAATATTCTTATTCATGAACGAATCAAAGAAGAGCTGAGGTGGGGAAAGACCATTCGAGCGGCCATTGAACAGGGGTATCATCGTGCCTTTGTGACCATCATTGACTCCAACCTGACCACCCTGATTGCTGCTCTTTTCCTCTACCAATTTGGAACGGGCCCGGTACGGGGATTTGCGGTCACCCTCTCCATAGGAATATTGGCGAACATCTTCACCGCTGTCTATATCACTCGTTGGTTTTTTGATTTTCTGACTCTCCAATGGAAGGTGAAACGATTAAGTATCTAAAAGGGATTTGAGATGGAAATCATTCCTCCCAATACACGTTTTGATTTTATTGGAAAAAAGAAATATACGGGGTGGATCTCTCTTCTTGCAATCCTTGTGAGTTTAGGTTCGATCCTTCTTCAGGGAGGGTTGAGATACGGAGTCGATTTCGCTGGAGGCATTCTCATCCAGATAAGATTTCTGAAAGGGGTAGAGATCTCTGAGGTCCGTCGTGCCTTGGAAGCCAGTGGATTGAAGGATGCCATGGTGCAGAACTTTGGAGAGGAGAACGAGTTTCTCATTCGCCTTGAAAAGACCTCTTTGGATTTGGAAGAGATGTCCAAAAAGATTCAAACCTCCCTTCAGGAACAATTTAAAGAGAAGGCCTTAGAGGTCCGTCGGGTTGAGGTGGTGGGTCCAAAAGTGGGAAAAGACCTTAAACGAAAAGCCCTTTGGGCGATCGGTCTTTCTTTTTTAGCCATGCTCCTCTATGTGGCCTGGAGATTTAAACAGGTTTCCTATGGGCTGGGAGGAATTGTAGCCCTCCTTCATGATATTATTGTAACCTTTGGGGCCATCTCCATTGCTCGTCTGGAGTTTTCTCTGTCCTTGATGGCCGTCATCCTGACGATCATCGGATTTTCCATCAATGATACGATTGTGATTTTCGATCGCGTGCGAGAAAATGTTAAAAAGATCAGAAAGGAATCTCTCGAAAACATTTTTAATATCAGTATCAATGAGACCCTTGGGCGAACGATTCTGACTTCCGGAACGGTCATGATGGTGGTGATTGTTCTGTTTTTCTTTGGGGGGCCTGTCATTCATGATTTTGCCTTTACCCTGATGATCGGATTGATTTCAGGAACCTATTCCACCATTTATGTGGCAAGTCCGGTCGTCCTTTTTTGGAATCAATTTGTTGGAAAGAGGAAGAAGCGCTAAAAAAGAAGAACCATTTCTTGACACCCACGGAATGAATATATTATTAAATAAAAATAAAATGATGAAGACCTGTCAAGCCAAAAAAGAAGAAGTTAGCCGTCA
>JBDOIB010000292.1:0-2273 GCA_041082155.1 Thermodesulfobacteriota bacterium
TATCGCTAAACTCCAGGATCCAGAATTATATTTCACCCACCTCTCTGAAAAGCTGATTATCATTGATGAAATTCAAAGAATGCCGGAACTCTTCCCAATTTTGAGAGCCATCGTGGATCGAAATAGAAACGCTAAAAGATTCCTTCTCCTCGGATCAGCCTCCCCTGATTTAATTAAAAAATCTTCAGAGTCCCTTGCCGGTCGAATTGTGTATCACGAACTGAACCCTTTGAATATGATGGAGGCTGGTTTCGAAAATATTCAAAAATTATGGCTGAGAGGAGGACTTCCTTTAAGTTTTCTCTCAGAAAATGACGGAGAAAGTCTTAAATGGCGTGAAGCCTTTATCAGAACCTACCTTGAAAGGGATATCCCTCAACTAGGGATTCATATCCCTTCAACCAATCTAAGACGTTTCTGGATGATGATTGCTCACACCCATGGTTACCTCTGGAATGCAAGCCAGATCGCAAAAAGTCTTGGCCTCTCAGCCCCAACCATTCGGAATTACCTCGATATCCTCACAGATACCTTTATCGTGAGACAACTTCAACCCTATCATATCAATATTAGAAAACGATTGGTAAAATCCCAAAAGGTTTATATCCGGGATTCAGGATTATTGCATGCCTTATTACGGATCGAATCCTTTGAAGATCTCCTGGGACATCCAATAGTGGGAAGGTCCTGGGAGGGGTTTCTGATAGAGCAAATTTCAAATTTCCTGCCAGAACACACACCCATCTACTTCTACCGAACATCTGCTGGAGCAGAAATTGATCTGCTCGTTCTTGATCGGAAGAACAGAGCTTTTGCTTTCGAGATCAAATATACCCTGAACCCAAAACTTGAAAAAGGCTTTCTTATTGCTTTTGAAGACCTCAATTGCAAAAAGGGGTTTGTGATTTATCCTGGAGAAGAATCTTATCCTTTAAAAAAAGAAGTGTTTACTTTACCCGTCAGGATGCTCCCCGAAATCCTCTCCGAGATTTAAAAAATTTTGGAAAGTTAAAAGACTCGTCAGATTTGCCTCTCATAGGAAGAATCTAGATAAAAAGCCGCTCTAAAAACAGCTTTTTAATTTCTCGCTTTTAATATTCTCTTGCTTCTTATGCCGACGTATAAACAAACCCATACTTAAAAGCCCTCCATCATCAACAAGATGTATGGTTCAGGCGATTTTCACTTAGAAGTACGGATTCGACTCTATTAGAATTATTGCAGACCGGAGTATTGTGGGAATTCTTAGTATCATGGATATGAGCTTTACCTTCAGGTGGAGGGGGTTGGGCATACGAAGACCAAAACGAAGTCTCCCCAGACCAATGGGATCTGTGAGCGGCTTCAGAGGACGGTTCTAGATGAGTTTTACCAAGTAGCCTTCAGGACCAAAGTCTATAGACCGATTGATGAACTTCAGGGAGATCTGGATCTGTGGCTCAAGCAGTACAATGAGGAGCGTCCCCATTCAGGGAGCTACTGTTATGGGAAGACACCGAAACAGACATTTCTGGATGCCATTCCCATGATCAGGGAGAAGATGATTGGATACGAGGTGAGAGCGTGAACCACAGAGAGAGAGTGTCAGATCGAGTATTGACTAATACAGATAAACAATCCCCTTTCAGATATCCTATTTCCATGAAAGGAGGAAAAAGGCATGGCCAAAAAGTAAATAAAACGAAGATATAAGTATTGAAATTTGCTTGTTCAAATCCTAAATGCCCCCTATTTTAATAGGTAGGCTCAACGCTAAAATTTGAACTCACTCCCAATATTTTATTATTCAGACTCAGAGATAGAATTTCCCGATATAATTTCTCCTTGTGATCTTTGTTTCCACCCCTCAATGATGTCTTTTAATAAAGGTTCTATTGATTTGTTAAGGTTATTCCAATCCGATTCTGACTTGACATATGTTTCAAGATGACCACTTTTGTCTTTAAATCTTTTACTATGCTCGCTCAAAAATTTTTTAAAAGATTCTTCCGCTGCCTGCCTCGCTCGACGATTGAAAACAAGTTGAACTTCTTTGGGATGAGATTCACTAACATAAATAGCAACATAAACTCTATAAGAAGGGGTCCCCCTTTCTGTTCGCTCAATAAGACTATAGCTATAACCTGAACGGCTCGGCCATTCATAAGCCGGTAATTCGTTTCTAAAAAATTGGGCCATAGTTTCCAGTAATTTGGCAGAACCTATTTTGTTAGCAAGAGCTTTTAGAGCCTCTAGGTTAGCACTTTTCGTATATCTCTTTTGCTGTCCTGGGG
>JBDOIB010000299.1:0-1128 GCA_041082155.1 Thermodesulfobacteriota bacterium
TAGCTAAATAGGTTTTCCCTGTCCCTGCGGGACCTATTCCGATGACGAGGTCATATTTTCGGATCGCATCAATGTATTGTTTCTGAGTTAAACTTTTAGGAGTGATCACTCTCTTTTTTGAGGAAATATAGATGGTATCAAGAAAAATCTCTTCAATATTTACATTCTGGTCATCTAAAATCATCCGGATAGCATAATCAATATCATTGGGATAGAGTGGGTAACCTTTTTTTAGGAGGAGGTAGAGATCTTGAATGACACGTTTAGAGAGTTCAACATCGAGTCTTTCACCTTGGATCGTTAATACATTCCCCTTGACATTGATTTTGACACCAATGGTTCGCGCAATCCGTTTTAAATTTTCATTATGAGGCCCGAAAAGGAGATTGGCTAATTGAAGATCCTCCAAAGCAACCTTTTCAACAGCCTCTTCCTGAAAGAGTGATTCGGCAGCTTGTTGTTCTTTCAAATAGAGCCCTTCACCTCTCCCAGACCAGCCTCACCTAAAAAATTTGGGCTGGTCATTAAAGAACCCTGATTAAATCATATCATTTTAAAATTTAGATTTCAATAATCCTCGCGGGATTCTCGTAATCGTTTCACCTCTTGGACAATCTCAGGGAGGATCTTTCCAGCAGGGCCTTGAATCAGATAGTCCGAGATCTGATGAGTGAGAGGGGTGGGCTCCATATTAATTTCAATCACCGTAGCCCCCCTTTGTTTTGCTATAAAAGGGATAGATGCGGCTGGATAGACCACCGCCGAAGTCCCAATGACTAAAATTAGATCACAGGACTTCGCTTCCATAATGGAAAGGGTTTGAGCCTTCCACGGGATGGCCTCTCCAAAAAAGACTACATCGGGTTTCAAGAGAGAAGAACAGGAAGGACACCTTGGAGGTAGATCATTTAGGGTAAGATGGGTGCCAGCCATGGATTTGGAGCATTTTAGGCAGGAGAGGGTGCGATGGCTGCCATGATATTCAATGACATTCTGACTTCCGGCTGCCTGATGGAGCCCGTCCACATTTTGAGTAATGATACAAGAGAGAAGACCCATTCTCTCCAGTTCAGCTAATCCGATATGGGCTGGGTTAGGTTTAGCCTTCAAAATAAGAGAGAACATCTC
>JBDOIB010000348.1:0-7268 GCA_041082155.1 Thermodesulfobacteriota bacterium
CACTCCGTAAAAGGAATCCTTCATCCCCCCAAAAGGAAAGAAAGCCATAGGGGCAACAATGCCAATATTGATCCCGATGTTACCGCATTCGACTCTGTATTGAAATTCTCTGGCATATTTTCCATTTGATGTAAAGATAGAAGCTGCGTTCCCATAATTACTTTTATTAATCCAAGAAATGGCTTCATCTATGTCTTTTGCTCTCGTGACACTGGCCACAGGTCCAAAAATCTCTTCCCTTGCAATTGTCATGTCGGGGGTGACATTCTCAAAGATAGTAGGATTTACAAAACAGGTATCCGGGTAATTTCCAACAATATTGGGTTTTCTTCCATCGAGGATTAATTTTGCTTTTTCCTTTATTCCTATGTCGATATATTTTAATACCCTTTGTTTTCCATCGACCGACTGCATAGGACCGACCTGAATCGTATCATCAAGTCCATAGCCAATCCGGATCTTTGAGGTGGCCTCCACAAACTTGTTTAAAAAGTTTTTATAAAAGCTATCATCCTCTCCCACAATGACTAAATTGGCTCCCGAGAGACAACGCTGTCCGGTATTTCCAAAGAAGGATGTCAGGAGGGCAGCAATCGTGGCCTCCACATCGGCATCGGGCATCACCAGGAGGAAATTTTTTGCACTCACCTGAACAATGGCTCTCTTGCAGGTTTCCCCGCACTTCTTATAAACCTCTTTTCCGATCGCTGTCGTTCCAACAAAAGTTACCCCTTTGATATCCGGATGCTCCATCAATATTTGAGCGACCTCTGCACCCCCATGGACGACATTGTAAACTCCGGGAGGAAAGCCAGCCTCCTCAATTAATTCAGCAAGCATCACCTGACTGATCGGATCGCGAGGAGAAGGTTTAACGATGAACGTATTTCCAGTGGCTAAAGCGAAAGGGGAATACCAGAGGGGCACCATGAAGGGAAAATTAAAGGGAGCAAGATTGACAAAGACCCCCAATGGTTGATAAATCACATATTCGTCTATTCCTACCGCAATATCTTCGAGATTATATCCCATCATCAGAGACGGGATTCCCGTTGCCACCTCCACCATCTCGATTCCTCGTCTCGTCTCTCCTCTCGATTCATCAATGGTTTTCCCATGTTCCATCGTCTGAATTCGACTCAGTCGTTCAAAGTGTTTTTCAAGAAGCTCTTTCAATCTAAAAAGACATCTAGCCCTCGCAAGAGGAGGAGTTCGCCTCCATTCAGGATAGGCCTCCTTGGCCGCCTCAATGGCGGAGAGTACTTCTTCCTTGGTGGACATGGGTACAGTGGCAAGGAGTTTCTGGGTCGCTGGGTTTATGACATTCCATCTCTCTTTCGATTTCGATTCCACCCATTCACCATTAATGTAATTCTTCAGTTCCAGCACCTCTTTAATCGGTTCTTCTAAGATGGCCATAAGCTACCCCTCCTTTGAATCACTTCTAAATTTATTAATTTATGCTAATAAGATATAAATCTTTCTTGTGTCAAACCCGGAGCTACTTGACTTGACGCCCGTAATAATCTTTTTTAAAGTTTTATAAAACTTAACACCCTTATAATGAACAAGAATCTTAATTCAATTTTTCTCTTTATTTTACTATCGGGGCTTTTTCTCCTCTCTCAATTTTATCGGGTTTCCAATGCAGTCATCGCTCCTGACCTGATGAGAGATCTTGGATTGAACGCCGAGATGTTCGGGATGCTTGGAGGGGCATTCTTTTATGCCTTCACCCTCCTTCAAATTCCCATGGGGCCCATGCTGGATCGAATTGGCCCTCGTTTGATTCTTTCGAGCTCCTCTTTCTTAGGAGCCTTTGGGGCATTCCTCTTTGTTTCGGGGCACTCTTTCTTAACCGTTTTTTTAGGGAGAATCCTGATCGGGGCTGGAATGGCTCCAATGCTGATGGGATCTTTTAAAACATTTACCCTTCGATACCCTCCGGAACAGTTTGCAACTCTCATGGGTTTGATCTATTCAATAGGAACCCTCGGAAATATCCTTGCTACCTCTCCCCTTGCCTTTCTTACCTCCACGATTGGTTGGAGAAGGACCTTTTTATTAACGGGACTCATCACGGTCTTCCTTGGTCTTATGGTGTTAAAAGCCTTAAAGGAAGAGAAAGGCCACCCAGATCCCTCCATCTCAAAGGAAACCTCTCAAGGAGTCCTAAAATCGATCCGCCTCCTTGTCGGCTCCCTCCCCTTCTGGCAATTTGGTGCAGTGGCCTTCTTCAGGTATGGCATCTTTGTCAGTCTCCAGGGGCTCTGGTTAGGTCCGTATTTAATTCACATTAAAGGATTTTCTCCGATCCAGGCGGGGAATCTATTAATCTTTATGTCTATAGGGGCTATCCTGGGAAGTCCTATCGGTGGACGCCTCTCCGACCGTTATTTTCGGTCGAGAAAGAAAGTCGCTTTCATTGCATTAACCTTATATACTCTCAGCCTGCTTCCCCTTACAGGGATATGGAGGATTGAGGATTCCTTTCTCTTCGGATCGATCTTTTTTTCTCTTGGCTTTTTCAACGGTATGGGAATGTTGATCTATGCTCATGCCAAAGAATCTTATCCTCTCTCCATTTCAGGGATGGTGATGACCTACGTTAATTTCTTTACCATGGCTGGAGCAGGGGTGTTTATGACCCTCTTGGGAAAGGTGATCGAATCTTTCCCGAAGGTTGGGTCTTCTTATCCTATGGAAGCCTATCACCTCTGTTTTCTTATCTGTTTCCTGAGCATGGGGGCAAGCCTGATCTTTTATGGGTTTGCTAAAGAGAAACCTTCCATTAAATATTAGTTCCTCCGAATGATGGAAGCTTATAAAGTTATATTAAAGGAGAGGAGAGGGAAGCTCCTTACTCCTGCTCGGTTTGGTTGCCTTGAGGGAATTCCCGCTCTCAATATTACCAATGGATGTCTATTTCGCTGTGTTTATTGCTATGCAAGAGGATACAGTCAGGCTCCCAAAGGACGGGAAGTTCAGCTTTATGGAAATCTCCCTGATCTTCTGAAAGAGGAGATTCTAAAGAAAAGGGCTCTTCCTTCCTGGGTGATTCTTAATACCTCCTCAGACTGTTTTCAAACCCATCCTGAGATTCTGAGAGTGACTTATCAAACGATTCAGGTTCTCTTAGATCATGGCATCGGAGTTTCCTTTTTAACTAAAGGCATCATCCCTAAATATTTCTTCGACCTCTTCTCGAAATTTCCCGATAAGGTTCTTCCCCAGATTGGGATCGTATCCCTCTCTGAAGAGTACTGGAAGAGATATGAAGCCGGGACCCCTTACCCTGAAGAGAGAATTAAGAATATTGTAGAATTTAAAAAGATGAGTATTTATCCAGAAGTAAGAGTTGATCCCATTATTCCATTTGTGACGGATAGAGAAGAAGAAATGGATCGGCTTTTTAAAAGATTAAGCGAGCTTGGAATTAAAAGAGTGACGCTGAGTTATCTTCATCTTCGCCCTTTGATCCAGAAGCAATTCATGGAAGAACTTTCCCCTTTCCATCAAAAGCTTATGGAGGCCTGCTACCGACTCCAGGATTGGAGAGAGGTCGGTTCTTCTACCAAGACAAAACTTCTTCCAAAGTCTATTCGAGAAAAAGGTTACGAGAGGATAAAGGGGATAGCTGAAAGATATGGGATTAGAGCTTCAATCTGTCAGTGTAAAAATCCTGATTTGCAGGGAGATCTCTGCAGTTCCTCAAAAGTAAAATTTCTTTCCAAAAGAAAAAAAGTGATCCAGATGCCTCTATTCCGATGTGGATGAAGAGATGATGAAATTAGCTGGCCGTGCAGGGCGGGATCTTCTCTTTAAGCCTCTTTTTTCTTTCCATCGAGAGTTCTTCTTTTATGACCCAATCTTTCTTGGCAAAGGCATCCTGGGCTTTGATAAGGAGCCAATCTTTTCCTGAACCTCTCCCTTTCATAAGAATCAGAGAAAACCCTCCTTTTAATTTCTTTCCATTTAAAGTGAAGGCGAGCTTCCCCTTCTTTAATCCATCTTCGGGGTTTCCTTCCGGTTTGAAGACCCCTGAGTCCCAGATGAGCACCGGACCTGCTCCATAGTATCCTTCCGGGATGATCCCTTCAAAATCCCCATATTCCAGGGGATGGTCTTCCACCATCACGGCAAGTCTTTTATCCAAGGGATTCATTGAGGGACCTTTTGGGATAGCCCAGGATTTTAAGACCCCTCCGATCTCAAGCCTGAAATCGTAGTGGAGATGGGTGGAATGATGTTCATGGACTACGAATTTCATATTTTAACTTTAACATATTTTTTAATTAGGTTTAAGGATTCTTTTTTTGAAGAGCGATCGAAATCCCGATAAGTATCAGAGATCCTCCCACCATTTTTAAAACCGTCAGCCCTTCCTTTAAAATGAAATAGGCTAAAAGGGTGGAGCCTACAGGTTCACCCAGGATAGCGATGGCGACGATCGAGGTGGAGAGATATCTTAAGGCCCAATTGAAGGTCGTATGGCCGATCAATTGGGGAATCAAGGCGAGAAGGAAAAGATAGAGGTAGGTGGAGGATGAAAAACCAAAGAAAGGTTTTTTTAAAAAGAGGGAAAAGAGGATGAGTACAAAGGCCGAAATGGAATAAACGGGGAATATATAAGAGAGAAGCTCTTTTCCCCTTCTCATCTTTCTTCCGATGAGAAGATAGCCTGAGGCAGTGAGGGCACCCAGCAAAGCCAGTCCGTCCCCTAATAGGGCTTCTTTGGAAAGGCTCATGTCTCCAAAGCTGATAAGAGCACTTCCAATGATCGATAGGGCAATCCCCAGGATTAAATTCCATCCCAAGGCTTCTTTAAAGAAGATCCATTCACCAAAACCTACAAAGAGTGGATTGGTTGAGACAAGGACTACCGAACTGGCCACGGAGGTAAATTTTAAGGAGGCGATCCAGAAGGAGAAATGGAGAGCAAGAAAAAGACCGGAAAGAGCCAACCATTTTGCTTCCTCTATATTCCATTTCTTCCACACTCTCTGATGAATTGCTAAAGGGAGTAGCAGAAAAGAGGCGATCGTCATTCGATAAGAAGCAATTACAAGGGCTGGAGCATCGCAGAGTTTAATAAAGATAGAGGCTGTCGAGATAGCCATAATGCCAATCGGAAGAAAAATAAGAAGGCGAAACATTGGGATATAATTATCTCAATCGTAATAAATCTTCAACCCTTGACACTTCTTTCGTAAATGGTTAATCCTCTCTTATCCCAATGAGAAAAGAGATTGCTCTCCAGATCAGTCATCGATATCGAAACCGATTCCCAGGACTTTGTTTCGGAATCGGGACGATCTTGAACTGTAGCTATTTTGAAAAGAGGGAGGATTTTAAACTCTACAAAAGAGAGCTTTTAAGGAAAATGCGAAGGAGGAGCAATCTTGCCCTAATCCAGGAGAGGATCCAGCTTTACGATCAATTTTTTAAAGAATGGGGATACGAATGTCCCCTTCCGGGTCATTTGAAACGAACTCTGGATATGGGATTTCCCATCGTCAATCTTTATATTGATGCGCACATCATCGCGGAGATGTATCATGGAATCCTGATGGCCATTCAGGATCTGGATCGCTTTGAAGGGGATTGGACTCTAGATCTGGCCAATGAAGGCGAGACCTTTCAAGGGGTTTCAGGAAGGATGATTTCCTGCAGAAAAGAGGAGATTGTCCTTCGAGATGAAAAGGGGATTGTTTGTTCACTCTTTCAGGGACCCGATTTAAGAACCAAAATTGATCCCTCGAGCAAAAATATCGTGGTGTATGTCTTTACGGCCCCTGGAATCGAAGAAGTTTGGGTTTTAAATGGGATCCAACTGGCCCTGGAAATCCTCGAACGGTTCGGTGGTGGCCGAGACCCCTGGTGGAAAGTTTTTAAGCCTTAGATTTTTCTCTTAGCCTTTTTGAGATTTCAGAGGTTAACCGATAGACCCTTTCAGATAAAGGAATGGGAAGAGCTCCGGTTCCACAACTTGGAGTCAGGATAATTCTCTGAAGAAGGATTGGGTCAATTCCTTCTTTTGTAAGTTGATCGATTCCCCTTCTAAAACGGTTGATCAAAGTTCCCACTTCCTCCTTTTCCACTTCTTCACTTGTAGGAACGATCCCCCAGGCCAGGATTCCTCCCCTAGCCAGAAAGGTTTTTAAATCTTCGGGATAAAGCAAAAGATGATCAAAATATCCGTAGGCATCAAAACTGAGGATGTCCAGTTGAGTGGAAAGGAGGAGTGACCAGTCTGTGTTTCCACAACAATGAACTCCCTTTAATCCTTTTAGAGATTCAAAGCAACGGTCAAGGGACTGAATCACATCCTCACGATTTAAACTCGAGAAAGCAGAGCCATAGGAGGAGAGGCCAGGTTCATCGAAGAAAATGATGGTCTCAATCCCCGGGAACCATTCGTTAAGTCTCCTTTCTAACCATTTAGCCTTTGAGGCGATATGTTTGATAAGGATATCCCTCAAAGTCAAATCATAAAAGATGGATTTTCTATTCTGATCGGTTAAAGAGAGTCCAAAGGTAATTGGCCCTATGAGCTGACCTTTAATAAATTTAATCTCTTTTGGTGTTTTATCTTTCGAGAGATTTTTTAAGAAATTAAGCCCTATTGAAAATTCTTCAGAGATTTGAAAATATTCCAGATCTTGATTCTCAATGGCTTGATAAAATTTTTCTATCTCCTCGTCAAAATTCTCTGAGCACTCGACCCAAATCTTCTGTTCCTTTTCATTTAGCTTTAATGCCGGAAACCCTTCTGAGTACTGAACCAGCATATTTTCAAGGAAGGATCGATTTGGAAATTGAGGAAGGAAAGGGATCTCTGAGAAGTGTTCAAGGATAAGCTGAAAGACCGTTTCTTCCTCTTTATGGGGAAAAGAGCCAATGCCCGTGGCAAGATATGGAGGAATTTGCTTCATAATCCTTCATAAATCTTTTCTTAAAAGAAATCAATAAATTCTAATCAAAGAATTATAGAGAGAGTTCGAACCTCTGTTCAATGACTTTTGTTCCCCACTGCATTCCTTCTGCCTGCCACACCAGTTTGAATCCAAATTTTTCGTAGAGATGGCGAGCAGGATGCAGTCCCTCAAAGGTCCACAAATAAATGGAAGGGTAACCTTTTTCTTTACAGAAGGAGATGGCTTCTTCTAACAAACGATGTCCGAAGCCGAGACCTCTTAACTCAGGAGCCAAGATAAACCATCGAAGATGGGCTCCCTCCATTTGAGCCCTGATTCCATCAATGGCGA
>JBDOIB010000389.1:0-1576 GCA_041082155.1 Thermodesulfobacteriota bacterium
TGAATGGAAAGAGATGGAAATGATCTCCAAAGTCATCCAATTCCTCCAGAAAGGGATCTGGGAGATCCAGCTCAAAGAGCTTTCGCCTCTGAAAGCCATTCCTCTCAAATATCTCCGAATCCTGCTTTTAGCAGGTTTAGGATTCTGGAAGGATCACTGTCAGAAAAATGCCTCCATGCTTACCTATTACTCTCTGCTCAATATTGTTCCCCTCATTGCAGTGGCCTTCGGCATTGCTAAGGGGTTTGGGCTCGAAAAGATCATCGAGAAGCAAATCGTTCAAATGGCCACCAGGGCCAATTGGCAGGCCGATGCGACCGAACAAATTCTTCAATTCTCCCGGTCCATGCTGGAACATGTCAAAGGGGGGGTGATTGCGGGCATTGGGGTACTCATGCTCTTCTGGACGGTCATTTCTATTTTAGGAAAGATCGAGAGTTCTCTCAATACGGTATGGGACATTCAGAAAACGAGACCCCTCGTTAGAAAATTTACGGACTACATCACATTGATCGTCTTTGCTCCTATCCTTTTTGTCATTTCCAGCAGTGCGACGGTCTTGGTGGCAAGCCATCTCAAGGCGATTATGAATAAAATCGCCTTACTGGGCGTCTTTAGTTCTGTCATTCTATTCCTGTTAAACCTTCTTCCCTATGTGTCCATTTGGGTTTTACTCACTCTCCTCTATATTATCTTACCGAATACAAAGGTTCCTATCCGATCAGGCCTTCTTGGGGCATTGGCTGCAGGTACGGTCTTTCAGATCATCCAGTGGATCTACATTAAATTTCAAATTGGAATTACAAAGTATGGGGCCATCTACGGGAGTTTTGCTGCATTGCCTCTTTTCCTAATATGGGTTCAGACAAGTTGGATGATTATCCTCTTTGGTGCCGAGATTGCTCATGCAAATGAACATTATGAGACATTTGGATTCCACCCAGATTATTCTCGAATCAGTCCTTCTTCAAAAAAATTACTCATTCTCCGAATCTTCCACCTTCTGGTGGAAAAGTTTGCCAAAGGGGAGAAACCCTTAGCTCTCAAACAGATTTCAAATACCCTTCAAATTCCTCTTCGGCTTGTCCGTCAGCTCCTCAATGAACTCCTTGAGGCGGGTTTAGTGGTGGAGGTTTCAAAGGGAAAGAATGGGGAAATGGCCTTTCAACCCGCTAAGACCATAGAAGGAATTACGATAAAAAATGTCCTTGAGGTGTATGAGCAAAGAGGGGATTCCTTCTTACCCCAATCGGTTTCTGGAGAAGCGCAACAGATCTTAAAATATCTAAAGGAGATCGAGGCAGCGATGGAAAGATCTCCCGGAAATATCCAGCTCAAAGAAGTTTGACGTCCTTTTTTAAAAAAGTAATAATTAATTAAGATGTGTGGGATTTTTGGAATCTATAACCACCCTGAAGCTTCTAATCATACTTATTTAGGTCTCTATGCTCTTCAACACAGGGGGCAGGAGAGTGCCGGAATTGTATCCTCTGATGGGGGCCACCTCCATCATTATCGCCAGATGGGGCTTGTAGCAGAGGTCTTCTCCCGAGAGGTTCTCAAGAAACTTCCCGGA
>JBDOIB010000406.1:0-1319 GCA_041082155.1 Thermodesulfobacteriota bacterium
CCCGGGAAAATTCCCGCTCCAGTTTCCTCTCCTGCTCTTCATCAATCTCTGCTTCCTCTAAAAGCCGATCCATCCCCTCTTTAAACGCCTCTTCATCTTTTAGCTGAAGCTCAGGAATTCGATTTTCGTAATAAAGAGGAACAGTAGAGCCATCGTCAACCGACTGTTTAAAGTTGTATATGGAAACATAGTCTCCAAAGACTTCCCTGGTCTTTTCCTCCCCGATAATGAGCGGCGTTCCCGTAAAGGCGAGAAATGAAGCATTGGGAAGAGCATTTCTCATATTGAGAGCAAGGGTGTCATACTGGCTCCGGTGAGCTTCATCAGTGATGACTATGATATCATCCCTCTCTGAAAGGACAGGATGTGGTCTTCCATCCTCGGTCCGAAATTTGTGAATGAGTGTAAAAACAAAACGGTGATCCTCTTTGAGGAGACGCCGAAGGTCTTTTGAACTCTCAGCCTGACAATGCCCTTCCGTAATAACTCCAGCATTTGCAAAGGTTTTGTAAATCTGGTCATCCAGTTCCTGCCGATCAGTCACGATGACAAATGTCCAGTTTCCAGGGATTTTCCTCAAAACCTTCTGAGAGAAGAAGATCATGGAAATAGATTTGCCGCTTCCTTGAGTATGCCAGAACACGCCGAGTCGACCCTTGCGGTTTCTAATTTCTTTGAGAGCCTCCATGGCATTTTCCACGCCGAGATACTGGTGGTTCTTGGGAACGATCTTAACAATGCCACCTTTTGTTTCTATAAAAAGAAGGTAGTTCTCAACTATGTCAAGAAACCGATTCGGCTCACAGGTGCCTCGAAGAACTGTTTCAAGAGAAATCACGCCTTCTTCGCCTTCGCTGTTGATCTTTTTCCAATCGTTGAAATGGCCCCATTCTGAAGTTATGCTACCAACCTTTGCTTCGCTTCCATTGGAGAGGATGATAAAGGCATTGAACCAGAAAAGCTGGGGGATGGTATCTTTGTAATCTCTTAAATTTCCGGTGTAAGCGCTCTGAAGCTGTCTGTGGGCTGCCTTAAGTTCAATGAATAGTAGTGGGATGCCGTTTACAAATCCCACAAGATCCGCCCGCCTCTTATACATTTCACCTACAACCCAGAACTGGGAAACGAGAAGAAAATCGTTGTTAGAATAATTATCCCAGTCTATCAGCCTGACAGTATCAACCCTTTCCTCTCCTCCTTCCGGATCAGGGATATGGACTTTGATTCCATCTTTCAGGAGCTTATAGATCTCTCGATTGGCTGCTGCCAAACTCAGGCGGGAACGATCACGCATCAATTCTTCTAAGGCGAGGGAATAT
>JBDOIB010000423.1:0-7228 GCA_041082155.1 Thermodesulfobacteriota bacterium
TTTGAAGAGGGGAATGTCCTCAAGAGTATTCCGATTCAAAATAAAATACTGATCTCCTTATTCCAATCGGTCACTGCCAGAACCTGCGGTTTCAATACCATTGAGATCGGAGCCCTTACCAATGCAACGATTCTTTTAATATTGTTCTTGATGTTTATTGGAGCCTCTCCAGGTTCTACAGGAGGGGGGATCAAAACGACAAGCGCGGCCCTTCTTCTGTTGATGCTTTGGAATCGATTGAAAGGAAACGAAGAGGTCAATCTCTTTGAAAGGACGATTCCGAGGGAGAATGTGAATCGAACCATCTCCATCATCTTTGCTTCTGCGTTTTCAATTTCTATTATTACGTCGTTTCTTCTGATCACCGCGCCAAATTCTCTTCCCCAGGAGGAGGCTCGTCGATTTTTTGTAGAATATCTTTTTGAGGCAGTTTCAGCGTTTGGAACAGTTGGTCTATCCATGGGAGTAACCACGAAATTGAGTGATATACAGAAATTGGCCATTATTTTATTGATGTTTGTAGGGAGGGTGGGTCCATTAACTTTTGCCTTCTCTCTTGCAAAGGCTGTAGAAAGAAAAATGATTTATGCTGAGGAGAGTGTAATGATTGGGTAAAGAGGAAGATAAACTCAAAGTGCAAAGTGAAAAGTGAAAAGTGCAAAGTGCAAAGTGCAAAGTGAAAAGTGAAAAGTGAAAAGTGCAAAGTGCAAAGTGAAAAGTGAAAAGTGAAAAGAAAAAATCTTCTTAATTGATGAATGGAGAGGAAGTGTGCAATGAAACGAGTGGTGGTGATTGGATTGGGAATATTTGGTTTTAATATCGTAAAAGATCTTTTTGAGAATGGGGTGGAGGTGATCGCGATTGACAAGAATAAAGAGATGATCCAGAAGATCAAAGAGTTCTCCACCAAAGCGATTCTGGCTGATGCAACGGATAAAGAACTTCTGGAATCCATCGGAATTGGAGAAGAAGATATTGCCATTGTTTCTTTCGGAGAGGATCTGGCCGCTGCAACTCTTGTCACCCTTTATCTCAAGGAGTTGAAGGTCAAAAAAATTATCGTCAAAGCCCCCGATGAGGATCATAAACGAGTCTTAGAAAAGGTTGGAGCCACTGAAGTGATTATCCCCGAGAGAGAAATGGCAGATAAAATCGTCAAGAGCTTGATTTCACCGAATATTCTTGATTATATTCCTCTTACGGAAGACTATACCATCTGTGAAATTGCTCCTCCTTCCAGTTTTATTGGAAAAACGATTGGGGAACTTCATCTGAGGAGTAAGTTTCACATCGAAGTGATTGCCATTAAGGAGATTTTACCGGAGAGACTCCGATTGATCCCTAAGGCGGATTTTGTGATAAAAGATAGCGATATCTTGGTAGTGATAGGAAAAGAAACAGATATCCAGAAAATCCGATAGGGAATAGGGATAAAAGAGGCGAACATAAATGAAGATTGTCATCATTGGGGCTGGAGAAGTGGGTTTTTATCTCGCTAAGCGACTCTCCAACGAGAAGCATGATCTGGTGCTCATCGATATTGATCCTGAGAAATGTGCTCGGGTGCAGGAGGCGCTAGACGTGGGAGTAGTCCAGGGAAATGCCTCAAGCCAAAGCGTTTTACAGGAGGCAGGGCTCGAATCTTCAGACCTTTTAATCGCTGCTTCGGGAGTAGATGAGGTCAATATCCTTGCCTGTATGATGGCCTCCAAGATGGGGGTAAAGCGAAGGGTAGCTCGTGTAAGAAACCCTGAATATTACCACCCCTCCTCTATCTTAAAACCCCAGGATTTGGGGGTTGACCTTTTTATCCATCCGGAAGAAGAAGTGATCGAGGAGATTGCTCGGCTTTTGATGAGGGCCTCTGCTTCTGAGGTCATTGAATTTGAACAAGGAAAGATCCTCCTGGTAGGGCTTAAACTTGACCCCAATTGCCCGAATCTAAACAGACCCCTAAAAGACATTGGTACAGAAGAGGAGAGAAGAAATTTTAGGGTGGTGGCCATGCTGAAAGGGGAGAAGACGATTATTCCTACCGGAGAGGATTATTTTAATAAAAATGATCAGGTCTTTGTCATTACCAAACGAGAGTACCTTCCTCAAGTTCTCGCTCTCACCGGGAAAATCGATGAAAAACTTGAGCGAATCATGATTCTTGGAGGTGGAAAGATTGGAAGGGGACTTGCGGAAAAATTAGAAAAGAAGATCGAGGTAACTCTGGTTGAATCAAACCGCGAAAAATCGATCCAGATTGCTTCTCAACTTAAACGCACCTCTGTTTTCCAGGCCGATGCAACGGAGATTGATACATTAGCACGAGAAGGGCTTCTCAATATGGATGCCTTCATTGCTGTCACCTCAGATGATGAGATTAACATTCTTTCATGCCTCCTGGCCAAGCACCTGGGGATTCATAAAACGATTGCCTTGGTCAATAAGCAGACATACCTACCTCTACTTCCCGTTATCGGAATCGATTCCACGGTGAATGTCCGAATGGCAACTGCGAGCGCCATATTGAGGTTTATCCGCAGGGGGGCCATTCTCTCTGCAGCAACCCTCCATGGGATTGATGCCGAAGCCATTGAATTTGAGATTCCCAAGTCTAATAAACTGGTGGGGAAACCCTTAAAGGAGCTTGGATTACCCAAGGGGGCTATCATTGCAGCAATTGCAAGAGGCAATGAAGTGATCATCCCTTATGGCAATAGTGTTATGCAGCCCGGAGACAAAGCGATTGTAGTGGTCCTCCACCAGGCCATTCCATCCATCGAGAAAAAGTTTTCATAAAAGGGACGGGAGTGAAACTTTCCAATATCCTCTATCTTCTCTCCAGCCTATGGCTTCTCCTAAGTGGATTTTTTCTCCTTCCTCTCGGTTTTTCTCTCTATGAAAAAGATGGCCTTCATTTTCTTTATATCATTCAAATGATCGGAATGGCACTTTTCAGCCTTCTGATTCGTTTTCTGACCAGAAAACCTGTGGAGTTTCAGATCCGGGAAGCCTTTCTGACAGTCACCCTCTGCTGGGTCACCTTCTCTTTCCTCGGAGCTATTCCTTTTATGATTTCTGGTTATATTCCGGGTCTCACGGATGCCTTTTTTGAAACCATGTCAGGTTTCACCACTACAGGAGCGACGATTCTGAAGGATATCGAAGCCCTTCCCAAGAGTCTCCTCCTCTGGCGAAACATGACCCAATGGTTAGGGGGGATGGGGGTTATTGCTCTGGCCGTAGCGATCCTTCCCTTTTTAGGGGTAGGGGGAGTTCAACTATTTAAAGCAGAGGTTCCGGGACCCATCAAAGATAAACTCTCCCCGAGAATCAGTGAAACGGCGAAGATCCTTTGGGGAGTCTATTTTATCTTTACGATAGCAGAGGTTCTTCTTTTGAAAATCGGTGGTCTTTCCCTTTTTGATTCCATATGTGTGACGTTTGGAACTTTAGCCACAGGGGGATATACTCCAACCAATAACAGTATTGCTGCCTATCCTTCTCCCTATATCCATTATGTGATTATTGTTTTTATGTTTATTGCGGGAGGCAATTTTTCACTCCACTACTGGGCGTTAAGAGGAAAGGTGCGTTTTTATCTCTCTAACCCTGAATTTTTATTCTTCCTCGGGATAATTCTGGGGACTACCGGATTGGTTATTTTGGCCCGGTTGGTGAGGGGAGACATGCTTTCTGAAGAGTTACTGAGAAACTCCCTTTTTCAGATTGTTTCGATTGTGACCACCACCGGTTTTGTCACAGAGGATTATGAGAAATGGCCCTTTGTAGCCCAGATTCTCCTTCTGGCTTTAATGATGTTTGGGGGATGTACGAGCTCCACAGGTGGAGGGATGAAACAGGTCCGAGTGATGGTCGTTTTTAAGTTTATCCACTCTGAGCTCAAAAAACTGTTTCATCCTCATGGAGTCTTCCCTATCCGGATGGGAGACCGTACGGTGAATGAGCCCTTAGTTTTGAATATCATGGGGTTTGCGGCCACCTATATATTGGTCTTCTTCTTAAGTGTACTGGTCATGAGTGGATTAGGGCTCGATATTGACACAGCCGTGGGGGCTGTGGCAGCCACCCTTGGTAACGTTGGTCCAGGAATAGGTGGGGTAGGGCCTGTCGATAATTATTCTCATATCCCAGCCCTTGGGAAATGGGTGCTTTCTTTTCTGATGTTAGTGGGTCGGTTGGAGCTTTTCACCGTTCTGGTGATCTTCACTCGGACTTTCTGGCGTTAGATGTGATTTCTCTTTTCGGGTCTTTCCGGAAACAATAAGGGTAATTTCTCCTTTTAATTTTTTCCCTTTGATTTGTTCAAGAATCTCGCTGACCTTTCCTCGAAAGGCTTCTTCATAAATTTTCGTGAGTTCCCGAGCAAGAACCATTTCCCGATCTCCAAGGGTTTCAAAAATATCCTTTAAAGTATTAATGAGCCGATAGGGAGATTCATAAAAGATGAGAGTTTCCCGAATCTCCTTCAATTCCTGGAGGATTTCTCTCCTTTTTTTGGGTTTATGAGGAAGAAAACCTTTAAAAAGAAAGGCATCGGTCGGCAACCCTGAGATGCTGAGGGCTGTAATGATTGCAGAGGGGCCAGGAACGGGAATCACAGGGATACCAGTTTCGATCGCTAATCGAACGAGACGGTAACCCGGATCCGATATCCCGGGGGTTCCTGCATTGGAAACCAGAGCCACCCTTTTCCCCTCCTTTAACCGATTTATAAGCCATTTTGCCTTTTCTAACTCATTTCCTTCGAAGTAACTGGTAAGAGAGGTTTCAATTCCAAAGTGCTTGAGGAGGAGGCCGGTCCGCCGCGTATCTTCGGCAGCAATCAGATCCACCTCTTTCAGGATTCGAAGGGCTCGAAGGGTAATATCTTCTAAGTTTCCGATGGGGGTGGAGACGACAAAAAGAGTTCCTTTTTTCGGTTCTTTTTGAGAAGAGGTCACATTTTTTAATATCATTTATTGACAGGGGGATCAAGGAGAGAGGTTTGTTTTTTAAAAGGGGAGTTTAAGTGAAGAGGAGGCTTTCTATCCGGAGCCTCCCCTTCTTAAATTTAGCCAATCTTAAAGACCATGGCCGCTCCCGTATCTCCCGCCGCGCAGCCGGCCCACAGCCCATAACCCCCTCCGAGCATGACAATCTCTTCGATCAATTCTGCAATCAGCCTACCGGCGGTTGGTCCTTGGGGGTGACCGTAGATCATCGAATTTCCATAATTATTCATCCAATCGATATCCATCCCCATCACCCGACTCATATAGATATCGTTGATAGCAAAGGGACAATGGGTTTTAACGGCTTTTAAATCCTTGACGGTGATCCCAGCATCCCTAAGAGCCATCTGGGCCGCAGGCACCGGGGCCTCTGCCATGTAGCCCTTTTGAGCCCTTGAAAATCCATAAGACAGAATCTGAATCTCTATCTTTGGATCGGCAGAAAGCTCTTTTGCCTTGTCTCGAGTGGTGATAATGAATCCACAATTTCCATCAGCTGGATGGGTTTGAGCTCCGTAGCTATGGATTCCTCCTGGCTCCACAGGAGCAAGTTTTGCCAGACCCTCAGCAGTGGTATGGATAATTCCTTCATCTTCTTCGATCAGCTTTGTCTCCTTTTTTCCTACCCTTACCTCCACCGGGAACATATATCTTTTTTGAAAGGCCCGGTCATTGGCCAGGGCATCTAAGTATTGCTGGTACCTTCTTAACGTTACCCGGTCCGCATCCTCCTTGGTGGCCCCTATCTTTTTGGCCACATTCTCGGCGGTTTGAATCATCTTAAACCCTGCCCATGGGTCCCGATTGAAATTATCCATCATCCAGTTTTCTGACTCTACCTCTCCTCCTGGGTTGAGAGGAGCGGGCCAGACTGTGTGAGGTCCATTGGAGGTTCGATCGGACATGAGGGCATATCCAGTTTCATAGGCCCCGATCTCAATATTACTGGCAGCCAAATAGATGCAGGTGGTAGAAGTCGTGCAGGCCTGATTGACCATCAGGGCCGGGATATCTTTTTCCCCTCCACCACCATGGCGGCAGCCCAGGTATGACTGTAGAACATATGATGTTGAGCCACAGTGATACCATAGTAGAAATAGTCAATAATCGTTGGATCAATCTTTCGCCACTTAAACCATCGATTGGCCGTTACGGCTCCAAGGACAATCGCATTTTCATTGGCAAGGCTGCCTTGCCATCGGCAAAAGGGTGAAGAATAGTAGCCTTTGTAAGGAATGAATGCTTTCGTCAGTCTGCTCATCGTCTCCTCCTTCCCCCTAAGACTTATACCATCCCCCACCTGTCTTTTTTCCCAGTCTGCCGGCTCGAACCATTGACCTCAAAAGGGTGGGGGCTGACCATTTACTCTCTTTGTTTAATTCTTTATACAGGTATTCGATGACATGGAGGGCAATATCGATCCCGGTAAGATCCATGAGTTCAAATGGGCCCATCGGATAGTTTAATCCCAATTTCACGGCTTTATCAATGTCCTCAATACTGGCGATGCCCTCCTCTGCCATTTTGATGGCTTCGATAAAATGAGGCATCAATAATCGATTGACAATAAACCCCGGCGTATCCTTTTTGACCTCCACAGGTTCTTTCCCAAATTTTCTGGCCATTTCCATCACAATCCTTACCGTTTCGTCGTTTGTATGATACCCGCGAATCACCTCAACCAGCCTCATGAGGGGAGCTGGGTTGAAGAAATGCATTCCGGCCACTTTTTCGGGTCGCTTCGTGGAGACGGCAATTTCCGTGACCGACATTGAAGAGGTATTGGTGGTAAGAATGACATGGTCCTTTGTCAGCTCATCCAATTGTCGAAATACATTTTTCTTCAGCTCCAGATCTTCAAAAACAGCCTCGATGACAAAATCCACATCCTTTAAGTCTTCCATTCGAGTCGTTCCCTTGATTCGAGCAAGGACGTCTTTCTTTTGATCCTCGGTCATCTTCCCTTTTTCTACACTCTTGGAAAGGAACTTTTCGATGGCCTTTAACCCGTTTTCCACAAACCGTTCTTCAATATCCCGCATCACCACCTCAAAGCCTGATTGGGCTGCCACCTGAGCAATCCCATTTCCCATCGTTCCAGCTCCCAAGACCCCTATCTTTTTAATTTCCATAGATTATCCCTCCTCTCTTCCCCTCCCCATCTGATGAGCGGAGGGGACCTGTTAAATTTTTCACATAAATTATTATATTTTGTTTTTAAA
>JBDOIB010000441.1:0-11276 GCA_041082155.1 Thermodesulfobacteriota bacterium
GAAGAGGTGGGAGAAAAGGAGTGGATGGTCATCGTGGATAATCCGTCGGCAAGGGATAACGTGACACGATTTGCTCAAAGTCAAGGAGCCACTGTCACAGTTGAACAAAAGGGGAATGATTTTTATCTTCATATCGAAAGAAAAGAAAAAGTTGAAAAAAAGGAAGGAGCCTCAAAAGAGGAAAAAGTAGTCGTCTATATCAATTCCAACCAGATGGGAATTGGAGATGAGACCTTGGGGACTACATTAATCCGCTCTTTTCTCCATGTTGTGTCAGAGATGGAGAGAAAACCCGCTACTCTGGTTTTTGTAAATTCAGGGGTTTGGTTAACGACGGAAGGCTCTCCCGTATTAGAAGATCTTCAAAAACTTTCGGAAAATGGAGTAACGATTCTTTCCTGTGGGACTTGCCTTGATTTTTATAAACTTAAAGATAAGCTGAAGGTGGGTGTGGTGTCCAATATGTATGATATTGCTAAAACCTTGTTTGAAGCGGATCGATTGATCAGGCCTTAAGAAGCTGTTTGACATAAGGAAGGAATCTCAATATAGTTTTAAGAGGAGAAAGGGGGGTGAGATTCGATGAAACACGGGGCTAGGAATCAAATTACTGCTAAAGTCACATCAATTAAGCGCGGCGACGTAATGTCCCTGATTAAATTTTCTGTCCAGACACCGACTGAAATGGCTTCTGTCATTACAACGGAATCCGTAGATGCACTCGATTTGAAGGTAGGAGAGGAGGTCCAACTCATTATTAAAGCTGTTCATGTGTTACCAGTGAAACCCTGATGGATTGATTATCATCTAAAATCAGGACCAACCGGATTTAATTAACTCGATGTGAAAATTGGGCTTTTGCTCATTAAAGGGGAAGACTTTATATTTGGTAATTAAAATGGAAAAAATTAGGGTTTATTTTGATAATGCAGCTACTTCCTGGCCAAAACCTCCTCAAGTGAAAGAAGCCATGAATAGATTTATGGATGAGATTGGAGCGAATCCCGGTCGATCCGGGCATGTTCTCTCCATTGAGGCAGCCAAAATCATTTTTGAAACACGAGAAGCGATAGCTCAGTTATTTCATATGGAGGATTCTTCAAGAGTCATCCTCACTCATAATGCCACTGAAGCTATCAATTTAGCCTTAAAAGGTCTCCTTCGACCAGGGGATCATGTTATTACCAGCAGTATGGAACATAACTCCGTGATGAGACCGCTAAGGGATCTTGAAAAAAAGGGAATTAAATTAACCGTTATCCCCTGCTCTGAGAATGGAGAATTAGATCCAGTGAAGGTAAAAAGAGCGATTCGCTCCTCTACAAGAATGGTTGTTCTCACCCAGGCATCTAATGTTACAGGAACACTTCTTCCAATTAAAGAAGTAGGGGAAATTTCCAGACAACATAATCTTCTCTTTTTGGTAGACGCTGCCCAGACGGCTGGGGCCTACCCTGTGGATATGGAGAAAGACGGAATTGACCTTTTAGCCTTCAGCGGGCATAAAAGTCTTTATGGTCCTCAGGGAACCGGTGGACTCCTTATCGGAAAACGAGTGAATGAAAAGGAAATGGAGCCTCTGAAACAGGGGGGGACCGGGAGCCGTTCGGAATTTGAAGAACAACCTGATTTCCTTCCCGATCGGTTTGAGAGTGGAACTCCCAATACGGTAGGAATCGCAGGTCTCCTTGAAGGGGTTCGATTTGTCCTCAGAGAAGGAATTTCGAAAATTCATCAATATGAGAATTCTTTAATTAAAAAACTCGCAGAAGGATTATCTGAAATCCCCGGGGTTAAAATTTATGGTTGGAATCAAGGGAAAGAACATATGGCCGTCCTTTCTTTTAATCTCCCATCCATTTCCCCTTCTGAGGCAGCTTTTAAATTAGAAGAGAAATATGGGATTCTTTGTAGACCGGGACTCCATTGCGCTCCCTCAGCTCATAAAACCATTGGTTCCTTTCCTGAAGGGACGGTTCGGTTTGGTTTAGGTTATTTTAACAAGGAAGAAGAGGTGGACGTTGCCCTTCAAGCGATTCGATCAATGATTTAGTCAGGTAGAGATCTCATGGTTGAACAGTTTGGAGTCATCCTTTTTCCATCGGTCCATTTCGCTCTTCGGGCAGAGAAGAAAGCCAAAGAGAAAGGATTTAGGATAAAATTGATTCCAGTTCCCCGTCACCTGAGTTCTGACTGCGGGGTTTGTCTGCGTTTTCTTTGGGAGGAAAAGGAGAAACTATCGTACGTGTTAGAAACTGAGGGGGTAAGGATTGAAGGAATACATCCTTTGGAATAAGGGAAGTTATGGCCCCAAAAGAAATAAGAGGGAAGGATCGGTCACGTAATGTGAAAAGTCTCTTCTCGCTTTAGATAGAAGATCTTTTAAATTATTTCCCCTTTCTTTCATTCTCCTTTCAATGATTTTTCCCACTAACACAATTGACCGGGAGACGACATCTCTGTAATAAACTTTAAATTCGGGGAGCTTTGTTTCCAATTCTTCCATTTTCTGATAGGGACAACCTTTACCCAAAATCTCTGAAAGGCAGAAATAGAAATTTTTGTAACGAAAATAGAAACTGCATGTTTTTGCGCCGACTAAACATAAAGTCATTTTTTGCATAGAGGCCAGTTGAAAAAGGTCCTTCAATTTCATCTTTCGCAATTCATTTCTGGCCTCATAAAAATTCATAGCATGCCTTTTGAAAGACTTTTCATTATGGATCCATCTATCCTTTATCCCTTTCGACTCTTTTCCCCACCCTCTTCAATATTTCTCTTGATGCTATTATACCACTGATGGAAGCCTGGATCAACCCTCTGGTTACTCCAGCCCCATCCCCTACAAAAAATAAGTTTTTTATATCTGTCTCAAGGGCTGGAGAGAGTTTTATTCGATTCGTGTAGAATTTAACTTCCACACCGTAGAGAAGGGTATGCCTCGAAAAGATACCCGGAGTAATCCGATCCATAGCCTCCAGCATCTCAATAATATTCTTCAAATGACGGTATGGAAGGACGAAACTGAGGTCTCCCGGAGTGGCAGAGGGAAGGGTAGGCCGAGTAATACATCGTTCGATCCGTTCACGGGTAGAGCGTCTTCCATCGAGTAGATCTCCTAACCTCTGGACAATGACCCCTTGACCCAAAAGATTGGCCAATCTTGCAATATATTTTCCATACCCAATAGGATCGTTGAAGGGTTCGGTAAAGGTACTGGAAACCAGGACAGCGAAGTTCGTGTTTTCTGTTCTTTTCTCGGCGTAACTGTGGCCGTTCACGGTGATAATAGCATCGATGATCTCTGTCACGACTTCTCCAAAAGGATTCATACAGAAGGTTCGAACCCGGTCATCGAACGTTTTGGAATAGTAGATCAATTTGGCTTCGTAGGCGATCTCTGTCAATTTGAGAAGAATAGAGGCCGGAGCCTCGACACGAACCCCTATGTCTACAGGGTTGGGAGCGGAGGGGATCCCAAGTCTTTCTATTTCTCTTTTCACCCATTCTGCACCCACTCGTCCAGGACCACAGATGACAAAGTCAGCCTCCACCCGGCGGTCGTCTCGAAGAAGCACTCCCTTCACTCTGTCCCCCTCTACCAGGATCTCCTTTACCGGAGTTTCAAAGAAAATATCTACTCTGGTTTGCAAATGGTCACGAATCCTTTTAAGGAGTGGAACACAGTTCTCCGTTCCCAGATGCCTTATCTTCATAGGGAGAAATTCTAACCCTGCTTGTTTGGCTTCCTGATAGAGCACCTCAGTTCGATCGGAGGTTTCCCCTTGTGTCTCTTTCGGGGCTCCAAAGGAGATCCAGAGGTTATCAGCCTCTTTGAGAAGTTCCTTTAATTGGGAGGAAGGGATGAATTCATCCAGGAATCCCCCTATTTTTGTTGACAGGGTGAGTTTCCCATCACTGAAGGCTCCAGCTCCTCCCCATCCACAGAGAAGATCCTTCGGGATTCCTCTTTTTCGTTCGTGAATATCTTTCCCTTTTTCGAATATGGCAATCTTTTCAATGCCAGCTTCAACCAATATGAGAGTGGCAAAGATCGTGGAGGGACCGGCTCCAATTAGGATCACATCATATTTTTTCTTCATACTAAATCGGCATCACAGAGTATCTCTATCATCCACCTCGCAGCTTTCCCCACCACCTCAGGACAATGGATCTCGTGGGCTCCGGTGTTATGGAATTTTTCATATTCCTCCGGGTCTGCGAGATAATAGTATCGGCCCAGGATTTTATTCTGGATATCCCGGCAGATGACCGATCCATATTCTTGAATAAATCTTTCCCTGAATTTTCTTGCAAGTTCATGGGTTTTGAACCGAATGCCTTCTGGATCAGAAAAATGGTTTCTTTCTCTTCCCAGGAGCAACCCCAGCATCATGAGGCTTCCGATATAGGCTCCACAGCCACTGTCCGCCGCTAAACCTCCTCCTCCTGCCAGTCCGGTGGCGGATTTAAAAATCTCATCATTTCGAAGATTCAATGTATCCTGAATTGCGGCTATCACGCATTGACTACATCCCCTATAAGTTCGTTCATATTCTTTCCCCAAGTGATAAGCTTTTTCGGCTAATTCTTTTTTCGATTTCCTCACAAACCTCTCCTCCTTTTTGAGGCTATCTCTCTTTCCAAGTCGGTTTTCGTTTTTCAAGAAAGGCAGAAAGCCCCTCCTTCGCATCTTCGGTGAATAAATTATTCACAATCACCTCTTTCGCATATTCATAGGCAAGTGAATCGGGCATATGGATCTGAGCATAAAAGGCGCGCTTTCCAATTCCAAGGGTCAAAAGACTCGACTCGGCTATTTTCTGAGCCAAGGTCTTCGTTTCTTTTTCTAATTGATTCATAGGAACAACTTTGTTGATTAGTCCATATCTTTCAGCTTCCTGAGCTGTAATCATTCTTCCTGTAAAGAGCATCTCCAGAGCCCGTTTTCTTCCAATGGCTCGAACCAGGGGAACTGCAGGAGTCGTACAGAAGAGGCCAATCTTTACTCCAGGGGTTCCAAACAGGGCTCCCTCTTCAGCAATGGCCAGATCACAGGCAGCCACCAGTTGGCACCCTGCTGCCGTGGCTATTCCGTGAACCTGGGCAATCACGGGTTGAGGAAGGAGATGGATCTTTTCCATCACTTCCAGACAAGTTTCGAAGATGTTTTTATAGGAATGAACATCCTGACCCACTAACTGGGAGATATCGTGACCCGCTGAGAAGACTTTCCCTGCTCCTTTTATAATAATCACTTTAATCCCTCTCTGGCTTTTTAATGTATCTAACAGTTGGGTCATTTCTTTGAGAAGTTCCAGGGAAAGGGCATTTCGCTTTGCAGGACGATTGAGGATAAGGGTCCCAATATTTTTATTCTTCTCAAATTTTAAATTTCGATATTTCATCCATAACCCCCTTTCCAAACGAATTTTTCCTAACCCTTGCCAAAAGGGCAGACAGGATAAAGGCAGGGATTACAATTTCTGCAATACCCTCCGTGGCCGAGCATCGAAATCTCCTTACGGGTAGGAAATGCTCCGGCCAAAACTCTTGGAAAGATAATGTCAAATAAAGTCGTCTTGTGATAAAAGACGCAGGCAGGCAGACCGAGTACGGGTGTCCCGTTCAAAAGAGCATAAAGAAACATAGCACCGGGAAGAATGGGAGTCCCATAAAAGATAATCTTTGCTCCTGTTTTTTTGATCCCGGCGTAGGTCAGATCATCTGGATCCACCGAGAGACCTCCAGTGACTAAGATCAGATCGATATTCTTACTTTGGAACGAAAGGATAGCCTGAGAGATCCGATCCACCTCATCGGGGACCACTGTCTTTTTTAAGATTTTTGATCCAAAAGAAAGGATCTTTTCCTCAATACTATTTTGAAACCCATTTTTGATTCTGCCATAGAAGATTTCGTTTCCAGTAATGACGGCTCCAATGTTCAATTTTCGATAGGGAAGCACTTCCAGCACAGGCCCTTCTCGTTCACACCAGGTTTCCACCTTTTTGATCTCCCTTTCTGCAATGGTGAGAGAGATAATGCGAGTGGCTCCAACTGCCATTCCAGGTTCACAGGGAGTATATCGATGGAGGGTGGAGAGAATCATTTTTCTCGAAAAGTTGATCCGTTGAAGGAGGGGAAGGTTTATTTTCAGAAGGCCTTTAATTTTTGAGTAAAAGGTCACTTTCCCTTCCGAAGGGTGACTGAGTCTGAGATTTTTTCCGGAAAAGGCTTTTCCTAACCGAAGAGCAGCCTCATCTTCATGGATCGTCCCGGGTTTTAAATCCATCACGAAGACATGTTCTTTACCGATCCTAAGGAATTCAGGAATATCCTCTCGCCTAATTCTATAGCCCTTCTTGAATCGGGGTCCTTTAAATTCCCCAGGGATAATCTGAGTGACATCATGGCCCAGAATTTTTCCAACAGCATCTTCAATTCTAATCTTCTTCATCCTCGAAATTCTCCTCTTAACCCATATCTTCTGAAAGGAGATCCGTCAAATCTTTTTCCCTTAAGAGACTTCTCTTCCATTTTTCAATAGAGGGAATAATGTAGGGAAGAAGTCTCATTGAATAATAAGGGGGAAGAATGGGCAAACCTATCAGATCACCAAAGACAACGAGCATAAAGAGGTTTTCCAAATGTCCCTTTTCTCTCCTAAGCTCGAGGTCCATCTCATGAACCGTCATTCCATAAAGAATTTCCCTTAATCCCTTAGACCATGTTTTGAAGTTTTGTTGCAAGTGATAGAGAAGGTTTTTAAACATAGGAATCCCTATTACCATACAGGAAAAACCTCTAATATCATACGAATGATGAAAGCTAAAACGGTTGCAACTGATAAGCCGAAGAAAATGGCTAAAATCATCCCCTTTTTACCAATTTCTCTCCAGAGCGAAGCAATGGTTGCCAAACAGGGAATATAGAACATCACGAACACAGAGAAGACCATGATCTGAGTTTTGCTCAATATTGTAAGAACCTCTGTAGTTCCGAGGGCCTGGGTTAACATAATCATTGAAAGTTCTTTTCTCAAGAGGCCAAAGATCAGAGGTGTTCCGACGACTTCGGGAAGTCCCAAGAGAGCGGTCAAAGGAGAGAGGAACCAATTGATATATTTTTCAACGCGAAAATACTCCATCAGGGCTAAAAACACACTTCCCCCAATAAGGATTGGCCAGGCAATCACCACAAATTCTTTGATTCGATACCATGATTTTTTTAGGGTATTTTTTAGGGGAGGGAGCTGGTAAGCAGGGATTTCAAGGATTAGTCCGAGGCTCTGAGGTTCGGGAAAAAAATGAGAAAGAAGTTTTCCGGACAAAGCAACGATCAGGAGATTGAGGGCAAATAGGAAAAGAGCTGCATTAGGGCTAATAAAAAAAGCAACCAGTGCAAAAATAATAGTGATTCGAGCAGAACAGGGAATCATCGTCGCAAGGACAGCGACAATTAATCGATGTTGGGGAAATTCAAGAATTCGAGTAGCCATGACTGCCGGTACACTACATCCATATCCTAAAATGAAGGGAATGATCGATTTCCCATGAAGACCCATTCGGTGCATAAAAGCATCCATCAAAAAAGCGACCCTCGGCAAGTAGCCTATATCCTCGAGGAGAGAAAGACCGATCAGGAAGGGAACCAGGTATGGAAGCACAATGGCAATGCCTCCGGAAATTCCATGAAGGGCCCCTTGAGTGAGAAAAAAGGATAGGCTCTCCTTGCCCCAGAAATTCTTCGATCCCTCGATCCATCGCTCAAAAAAGCCAATCATGGGCTTTTCAATGTATCCTCCTATCCCAAAAATAAAGTTAAAAAAGGCATAAAACACCAATGCAAGAATCAAATAACCCCAAAAGGGGTGCATCACCCATTGATCAATCGCTGTCCGGATATCCCTTTCAGGAGGATGAATGACGGTGGCAACCTGTTCGAATAGATTCATGGCCAGGGCATGACGTTCAGAGGAGAGGACTTGATCTGAAGGAACTCCATGAGCTTCTCCTAACTTTTCTCGAAAGTTTCGAATTTGAGAGAGGATCTCGTTATTTTCCTTCATTTCGCTTAAGAAAAGAGGATCGTCTTCGAGAAGTTTAATAGCTAAAAAACGTGAGGGAACCTTTTTCCCAGAAACCTCTTTATGAGAGAGTAAAGAGATCGTTCGGTCGATGACCTCTTCAATATCTTTGCTGAATTTGAGATTTAACCCAATCCTTTTTTCTTCGTAAGAGTGAACGGCCTCATAGAATAATTCCTTTAGTCCTTTTCCTGTTTTTGCAATCGTTGGGATGACTGGGATTCCAAGAATCTTTGACAATTTTGGGTGATCAATCTGGATCCCCTTCCTTCGAGCCTCATCCATCATATTAAGGCAAAGAACCATCGGAACTTCAAGTTCCAGAAGCTGGAGGGTTAATTCCAGACTTCTCCCCAGTAGGGAAGCATCAACGACATTTATAATGACATCTACCTCTCCGGAGAGGAGGTGGTTTCGAGCCTCCAGTTCAGCCGGATCGCCTGAAGTAAGGGAGTAAGTCCCAGGAAGATCAATGCAATGACAGGTGTATCCATTAATATGGATATTCGTTTCGGTGTATTTTACAGTCGTTCCAGGGAAGTTTGAGGTAATAGCCTTATAGCCTGCGATATGATTGAAAATAGTGCTTTTTCCACAATTGGGTTGACCTGCAAGAGCGATTCTCACTCCACTTCCTCGACAATAATCCTCGAAGCAATTCCCCTTCCTAAAGCCACTTGACTTCCATGGACCTCCACAAGAATGGGCCCCCGGAGGGCTCCAAATCTCAAGATCGTGATAATATCCCCCATATGAATACCCATTTGACTCAGTCTCTGTCTTATTCCATGCCCCCCTTGGATATCGATCACTTTTGCTTTTCTATTCTCAAGAAGTTGATCCAGCGTCATTGGTCTCTATCCTTTCTCATTTAAATCTTAATAGAAAAGCTTTAAGGGTTGCAACTCCTTTTTTGGGTGGGAAAAGAAGGAATGGATATTTACTTTATTTAGTGAAGGTGAGAAGCTTCACACCGCTGACTTCTTTAAAGGTAGCTCCTTCACTGATGGTTCGAATCAAAAGCTCTGGATTGACTACTTTTGAACCGCAGATTGCATCAATTCCATAATCAAAAAGAACCGAAGAAAGAGGAGCAGTGGGGCCGATTAATAAAACAGATGCTCCCTTGCAAAGATTAAGAAGGTCTTCAAGAGTGTGATTAATTAAAGAAGTTCCGGTGATGCCTACGACATGACATTGTGGGAGAATATGGTGTGCCTCTTTTGAGGGTAAATCCCCTTCTCGGGGTCTCTGTTCAAGCACCCAAAGATTTTTGATCCTTTCCCTCAATTTTGGAATCCAGGGAAAATGTCCCACGATCGCCACATTTTTCCCTTCTCCCTTTTCAAGGATGAGTTCTAAGGCATTTTTTTCTGTACACTTCGATTCGTCAATATCGATCAGGGAATTGATGGTTGCCATTCCAATGGAGGCCTCAAGAAGATGGCCGGATTTTGAATATTCTGCCAATTCAAGGGCACTCTTCTCTCTTAATCTTCCGACATCTCTGACCCCCCTCTCATGCGAAGCTCTCTCTTCTCTGAAAGTAGAGGCCAGACCACAGTGTTTGCTCAGCACCGCAGTCCAGAAGACGCACGTATGAACCTCTCTAATCGGATAATCTTTCCCTTTGAGACTTTGAATCAGATCATCCAGGATCTTCATGAATGGAAGTTTTTATCTTTTCAGTGGATTCAGGATGGCTTTGGCAAAATCTACTGATCCAACCCCAGGGGATTCAATCCCTTTCAGTTCATAAAAGGCTTCCACCCGTTCGATAATCCGATTTTCTTCTAAAGTGGTCTTTTCCAGCGAATCCTCCAGTCCAACCAATTCTTCTTTTGGGAAGAATGTAAAATCTCCAGAGATTTCAATATTCTCAATCCGCTCTTTTGTAACCTCCTCAGCGGTTCGAATCAGACCACCTCTGGCTTTATGAAGCCCGAATAAAAGTTCTACTCCTTCTCTGATCTTTACCCCTCTGGAGATCTTTGGAGTCTTTTTAAATAGAAATTCATCGGAAGTCATCCACGATTCCAAACGTTTCATTTCTTCAAGAATCTCGGAATTTAATGTAGCGGGGGTAAGGGAACCGATTCGTTTTTGAAATTGCTCTTTGAGCACAGAGACGATCTCCTGCCGAGGGGGAATGGTTCCCAGTTCTTTCTTCATCGTGGTCAAGTTCTCTTCCATGGTTTTAAATACTTTATCCCTAAATTTTTCGTCTGGAACCTTAAGAATTCTGCTCATGGTTTTGTAATCAAAATCCATTAGAATTCCCCCCACAAAGACCATCGATTCTCCGATATTTCCTCCTCCTTCCCCTGCAATTTTTCTCCCCTCTTTAGTGACAATGTCATTGACACTTCGATATTCGGCTTGAATTCCGAAGGCTCGGTAAGTGTCTACGGGGGCTTCGGAGAACCAGGGGAAGATTTCATGGATGGCCTTGGGAAATCTGGGATTATCCTTTCTCCAGATGAGTTGATAAAAGATTTGATTTTCATCAAGGTAAGTGGCTCCCCCACCGACTTCCCGACGCATAAAAGGAAGACCCATTTCTCGACAGGCCGAAAGATCCACCTCCTGCTCCGCATCCTGAAAATATCCAATGCTGACTAGAGGGCTCTGAGGGGAAACAATCACAAGCGCTTCAATTCCCATTCGTGCAAGAGCATGAAAAATAAGCATCGATTGTTGGCCAGGAAGTTTTCCAAGATCAAAGAAAAGCATTTTCTCCTCCTTATTCTCGTAAAGTAGCCATTAACCTTTTTGGTTTCAAGAATAGGTCAAGGGCATCCGTAATACTCTTTACCAGTAGGTCTGAATCCTTCAAGGCGGAGACAGAAACCCCTTCCTCTCCTAAGACCAGAATCCCCAGGGCAGCTTCTTTTAACATCAGTCGGTCATTATTCCCATTTCCGATCGCAATTGTTCTCGATGGGTCTATGGATTCCAAAAATTTAAGTTTGGCTTCTGTACTTCCTTCCTCCGGGACTTTCACCAACGTCACTTCTAAATCGGAGACCATCTGCTCGGCTGTCCCCTGGGTATCGGCTGTTAAAATATAAATGTTTAGATCCTTGGAGAGCGTATCCAATCTTTCTTTGACTTCTGGAGAGATTTCCCCATCTATGGAAAGTGTACCATTTAAATCAATAACGAGATTTTCAATTTCCATATCCCC
>JBDOIB010000472.1:0-7766 GCA_041082155.1 Thermodesulfobacteriota bacterium
TCAATCAGTTGAGTGAAATTATAAAGAAGAAAAAAGGATGAAGATGTATTACAACAACAATGAGTTTTCGTGGAGGCCTAAATGAACGAAATATTCGTGTTAGCAGAGCATCGTCAAGGTAAGATGAGAGAGATTACCTATGAGCTCCTCGGTTGTGGAGAGGAATTGGCCAGAGAACGGGGAGGATCGCTCACGGCCCTCCTCCTGGGTTACGGAGTTAAAGAGCTCGCAGAGGAGCTTTCCATGAGGGTTCCCAGGGTTCTGGTCGTGGAGGATGAAAGACTAAAGGATTTTAATTCTGTTTACTATCAAAGAGTGCTTTCGGCACTCCTCTCCAGAGATCAACCTCTTCTTCTTTTGATGGGGCATACCGCTTATGGGATGGAACTCGCTCCAAGTCTCTCCGTTGAATTGGATCTTCCACTAGCCACGGACTGCCTCGGCCTCTCGTTTGAAGGAAAACAGCTGAAGGCTCTTCGATCTATTTATGGAGGAAAGATCAATGCTCAGGTGAGTCTTAAAGAATCAAAAAGCTATATGGCCACCCTTCGGCCCGGGGTCTTTGCTCCGAAGAGGCCTGAGGAGAAAAAAGGGACCATCCTCATTGAGCCCTCGCCCATTCAGGAGACGACCGAAAGGAAACGATTTCTTGAATATATTGAGGCCCCCATCACAGGGGAGGATATCTCTCAGGCAGAGATTCTTGTCTCAGTGGGCCAGGGAATCGGAGGACCTGAACATCTTCCCATGTTTGAAGAACTTGCAAAGAGCCTTGGAGGCATGATCTCTTGCTCCCGACCCGTAGTCGATCGGAACTGGTTACCCAAGGAGAGGCAGGTGGGGATCTCCGGCAAGACCGTGAAACCCAAGATTTATATTGCGGTGGGGATCAGTGGGGCCTTTCAGCACGTGACGGCCATCAAAGGGTCTGAGACCATTATTGCCATTAACAAGGATCCTCGGGCTCCTATCTTCAGTGTAGCCGATTATGGAATCGTGGATGATTTTCAAAATGTGATTCCTCTCTTGAAAGAGAAAATTAAGGGAATGAAATCATGAGATTAGGTTTTTTCGAAGCGTTTTCTCTCTTCGGCGCGAAGTTCACGCCTCAAGAGTTTGCCCACTTTCGATTTGGGAAGCATATCCCGAAATTCAATATACTGTGGGACTTTGTAAGGAGCTAACCGTTCTCGGCACCACTTCAGGAGGTCGTAGGCACTCACTCCTTTGACATCCGACTTCAGCACGGCAAACGCCTTGATTCTTTCTCCCACCTTCTCATCAGGCACCCCAACGACACAGGCAGAGATTACGGCTGGATGTTCTTGAAGGACTGCCTCTATCTCTGAAACGGCCACTCGGTATCCTTTGTGTTTAATGGTATCTACGGAACGATCGAGGTAGAAGAGCCACCCCTTCTCGTCGATCCTTACAATATCACGGGTTCTGTACCATAATCTTCCGTCCATCTCTATAAAACATTCCGCCGTCTCAGAGGGTTTATTCCAATAGCTTCGAATCATATGGTCGGATGAGACCAGAAGCTCCCCCGGTTCCCCTGGAGGAACGGGCTCAAGGGTATCTGGATCAACCAGTTTGACTTTCTGCAGAGGGGTCACTTTCCCGGCGCTTCCCGGAGGAGCTTCCTCCCCCATCGGAGTCAGAGACACTCGACCACAGGTCTCTGTGGCCCCGTATCCCTGGTATATTGGTTTCCCGAATTTTTTAAGCCATCGTTCTGCTACCTCTGTAGGAAGGACATCCCCTCCCGAGAAACAGTATTGAAGGGAGCTTAAATCATAATAATCGATTCGATCATGCTCAAGAATCATCCTGTACATTGCGGGGACACCGAAGAAGGTTAAAACCCTGTATCTCTGAATATGGTCGAGAAGGCCATCGAGGTTCACTTTGGGGAGTAAAACAAGGGTATCACCAGAGAGAAGTCCGCCAAGACCCATCTGCTGGCCAAGGATATGAAATAGAGGCCCCCCCTGAATGACAATGTCCTTTCCTTTTGGGATAAAGGGCTCGCTCATGGATCTCTGTTCAGAAACCCCTTCAAGAAAAACGATATGGGTAAAAGGGACTCCCTTCGGAAGACCTGTGGTTCCTCCTGTATAAAGCATTTCGAACATCTGCTCGGGTTCAGCCTTCAGGGGAGGCAGGGGTGAAGGCGATCCACTTTTGAGAAGTGTTCTAAAAAGGAAGATATTTTCACCTCCTCCCACCTTTCCACTGGGAATCTTATTCAAGAAGAAGCCGATCCATCTCTTCCACCAAGGGAGCAGTTCCGCAAGATTGGTGACGATCACCCTTTTTATTCCGGTTTCAGGAAGCACCTGAGCTACATATCCAAAGTTCGTATCCAGACAGAAGATCGTTTCGGCTCCGCTGTCATTGGCCATATATTTTAGATCAGTAGGGGTATAGATCGGTGAGATCGGGATACTCACGGCACCGATTCGGAGCAAAGCCAACCAGGAGATCACCCACTGGGGAGTATTCGAAAGATAAAGGATGGCACGATCTCCTTGGGTGATTCCCATTTTGAGCAAATGGGCAGCAAGAATTTCAGCGGCTTCTTTGAGTTGAGAGAAACGCCAGCTTTTCCCCAGATAGATCAGGGCCGGTTTTTCAGCGAAATCTTTACAAACCTTTTCGAATTGCTCATAGATTGAACCAAAAAGAATCTCCATCTCTCCTAAACTCCAAAATAGGCTGCCTTGACCTCCGGGTTTTCCATTAATTCTCTTCCCGTTCCAAAAAGGATGAGAATCCCGTTCTCGATCACATATCCTCGATCAATGGCGGGAAGAAGGGGTCGAGCAAATTGTTCGGTCACTAAAACAGTGACCCCTTCTTTACGGATCTGTTTGGTGGCACGAATCAAATCTTTCTGAAGAATGGGAGAAAGTCCGAGCAGAGGTTCATCCATCAGGAGGAGACGGGGTTTGGTCATCAGGGCCATTCCGATGGAGAGCATCTGCTGTTCCCCACCACTACAGAACCCTGCCTTCCTCTTCCGGATCTCCTTCAGGTGAGAGAAGATTTGGTAGACAAAATCCATACTCTTTCGGATCTCTTGATCTCTTCTTAGAACAGAGGCAATCTTTAAATTTTCTTCCACACTGCTATCCGGAAAGATCGGATGTCTTTCCCGACTTAACACGATTCCCCGTTTTACCCTCTCGTAAGGTTCGGTTAGAGTAATTTCTTGCCCTTCGTATCTTATCTCTCCAAGGACAGTAATCCGCTCTCCTCCCCTTCGATCCTCTTTTTTCTTCATGTCAATGATCAGTCCAGAAAGGGTGTTCATAAGGGTGGTCTTGCCTGCGCTGTTGGAGCCCAAAACTCCCACGATCTCCCCTTGATGAACCTCCAGGCTGAGGTCGTTGATGGCCAGAGCATTCTCGAAAAAGACCATGAGGTTCTTCACCTCAAGCATCTTCTTCCTCCTCTTCACTTCCTAAATAGGCGGCTTTGACGGCCTCATTCTCCATAATCTCTCCTGGAGGACTATCCGCAATCTTTGATCCAAAATTGAGGGCAATCACCCGATGGGCGATGCGAAATAGCTCCTTCAATCGATGCTCCACCATGATAATAGTCAGGCCTTCGCTATTTAATCTTTCGATGATGGGAAGGGTGCTTGCCACTTCCGACATGGACATCCCCGAAAAAAGTTCGTCCAGAATGAGAAGTTCGGGCCGTAAGGCCAGACAACGGGCCAGTTCAAGCCGCTTGAGATAACCATGGGGAAGACTGGATGCAACTTTATAAGGGACAAAAGAGTCCCTCTCAAACCCGACGTCTTCGAGAAGATCAATCGCTACATCATCTCGATCCCCATACATCCCTCCTCTCAGTCTTCTGACCCGCGAGGAGTAGAGGGGGATAATAAGGTTTTTAAAGGCCGAGAGTTGATAGAAGGGTTTGACCATCTGGAAAGTCCGGGCAATTCCCATTTCTGCAATTTTATAGGGTTTCTTTCCGGTAATATCGATTCCTTGATAGAAGACTCGACCGGAATCGGGTTTTACGAAACCCGTAAGAAGATTAACCAGGGTTGTTTTTCCTGAACCATTGGGTCCGATGATTCCAAGAAGTTCCCCTTTTTTTACTTCGAAGCTTACATTGACAATGGCTGCCACACCACCGAAATTCTTATTTAACCCTTCCACCTTTAAAATGGTTTCGCTCATCTGCTTTTCCTGTCCATTCATCCCACTTCAACCATTCTTTCAAATTGATGATACTTTCTCCGGATATAATGGAAAATCCCCTCGGGAAGACCCACCACGCAGATAATGAGGATGGCTGAATAAAAAACGACTCTCAGTGTTCCGAAGGCTCGAAGCACTTCAGAGAGGGGGACCAGAATAAATGCTCCTAAGGTAGGGCCAGCAAAAGTTCCGACTCCTCCTAAGACAGCGGCGGTTAACGGCAGAATGGAATAATCCAAAGCAAAGGCTGGCATTCCTACAAATTGATAGTAATGGGTCATGAAGGCCCCTGGGAAGCAACCGACCAGGGCTGCCAGAAAGACTGCCTGAGTCTTAAACCAGTAAATATTGATTGCTCCACTCATCACCGCACGGTCGTTATCTCTAATCCCTTGAAGGACAAGGCCGTAATCTTCACTGATCAACCTTCGAAATCCAAACAGGCATATCAGAAGAGCGAACACAGGAACGTAAAGTTCAACCCAGAGGCTGGGCAGTGGGGTCAGCGCACTTAATCCTTCGGTTCCCCCTAAGATTTTTGTGGTTTCAATAAATCTCATCAGAAGAAGGGGAAGGGTTAATGTCACGATGGCAAAGTAGACCCCTCTTAATCTCAGAACCGGAAGAAGCAGAAGGGTACATATCAAAGCCCCTCCCAGGGTTCCTAAGGGAATCGTGATCAGGGGTGGCCATTTGAAAGCATAATTTAAAGATCCGGTGACATAGGCGCCCACCCCGAAAAAGAGAGCCTGCCCCAACGAGATCAAACCCACTGAAGCCATCCAATCCCAGCTCAGTGAAAGCAGAGCAATGGCACAGGTGATGACCAAAACCTTTTCCCAATATAATCCTACCATCTCTTTGAGCAAGGGGAAGACGAGTAACAGGGCCACAGGAAGAACCCGGGGAAGCAGTAAATAGAGGATCTCCCGATAGGAAGAGAGTGCAAAGATATCTTCACATCTTGCCTTGATTCCCCGATCCAACCTCTCTTTTCGAAATTTCATGGGTTCTTTATTCATCAAGACTCCCGTTTTCCTATTTCTGATGGATTTTCGTCTCTCCCTAAAGGGTTAAACCCTTTCTTCAAGTTCTTTAAACTTACCAAACAGACCCGAAGGTTTGATCGTAAGGACAATGACGATTGCCGCCAGATAGACGACCATCATCCATTCGGGTTTTAAATAAGTTCCGGTAAATACCTGGGTATACCCAAGAATCAGACTGGCAATAAGAATTCCAGACACGCTTTCCAATCCTCCAACAATTCCGACTGCCACCGCAATCAGTAACACCTCGTATCCTGTATTAATAGAGATGATTCCCAGAGGAAGGATGATAATTGCTGCTAAAGCTCCCATCGCACATCCGAAGGCTAAGCTTAAAGCCGCGGTTCGGTCGGATCGAATCCCGAGGGAGATTGCCGTCCGTTCGTTCTGGGCAATTCCTCTGAAGGATAGCCCGATTCTCGTATGATGGGTGAAGAAATAAAGAAAGAGAACCAAAGCCAGACCAATCCCGATGATATAGAGACGCTGATAATCCACTGGAACCCCAGCGATCAGAATCATTCCCTTTTTTAAATAGGGAAGGGTAAACTCATAGGTCACAAATCCAAGATAACGGAACAATTCGAGGATTCCCACACCGAGGGCAAATGTGGCAATCACTTCCGAAAGGGCAATCCCTCTGACCCTTAAGAGGATGATCCAGTAGGTTATAAATCCTAATAGTCCAACCACCCCGATGGTCACCCCAATGGCAAGCAGGAAAGGAAATTTCAGATAGTTAAGGAGCATCCAAACGAGGAAACCACTCAGGATATAGAATCCTCCATAGGCAAAGTTAGCCACGCCGCTGATCCCGAAGGTGAGGCTGAATCCCATCGCTGTGAGCGCTAAAATTACACTATTGATCAAACCATAGATGAGGATACTTAGAAGCATAGAGATCTATTTTTAGCAAGATCGAAAGGGGCAATCGTAGGATGAAAATGATTGCCCCTTGGGAATATGGATCACGTTTTACTTTTTCATATAGGGAGGAAGGTCGATCTTCCCTTCGGCAAAACCTTCTGGGAAAACCACCACTCTCTGGCCGGGTTTCTTCCACTGGAACCCTACGCCTACCGCTGTCTCCTTCGGATCAAATCCGAAGATGACCTGATGATCCTTCCCAAATTTTATCCTTCCGATCGCTCCATGCATATCTGTCTGTTCCAAGGCCTTCACCACGGCATCAGGTTCCACGGTTTTGGCTCGTTCGAAAGCGCTGGCAAGAATATAGATCGAATCGTAACTTGGTCCTGGACCATGACCGGAAAGTTCTGTTCTTGCCTTCTCTCCCCATCTCTTTCCAAAATTTTCATTAAATGCCACCGATTTAGGCACGGCCTTGACCGGAATCGGACCCACCTCATAAATCATATTGATCATTCCTTCCACTTCTCCCTCAAATACCTTCCAGGCATTTTCACAGGCAATGGGGCTGATGAATCCTGCAATCAGGGCTGGAATCTGCATGGCTCGGGCTTGTTTAAGAAGGATACCGCTCTGAGGCATATCAAAGATGGGGACAATAACCTGGGCTTTCTGGGCCCTTACTTTAATCAACGAGGGGGAAAAGTCAGAAGCACCCGTCGCATAAGTATCGAAGGCAAGAACTTCCCACCCGTTCTCCTTATACCATTTTTCAAGACCGGCTCCCGTTCCTTTTGCCCACAAGACATCTTGAGTGATAATATAGGCTCGATTAAAACCGAACTCTTTTCTGATAAAGCCCATGACTCCACCCAGATACATTGAGAGATAAGGCGCATTGAGACAATTCCTGAAGACATATTTATATTTTTCATAATCCTCGGTGACCTTTTTCTGCATTAAAGGGGTCATGGCAATGGAGCAGATATAGGGTAATTTATACTTTGAGATAAGGTCCATCGTTGAAAGGAGGACCTCTGAACGGAAGTTCCCTAACGCAATGGCATGGGGTTTCCTTTCAAGAATGAGCTTCTCGGCGGCCGTCAGGGCATCGTGAACAGGAATCCCTGGTTCATGCTCTCTGGTATCGATGGCATAGGCCTTAAGAAGATGTTTATTGGGACCCACCTGAACCCCTCCCTTGGCATTGATCTCTTCCACAGCCATCTGAATTGCCATCCACCCGTCTCTTCCTTCGATTGAGCCCAATGCGGTGGGCACCCCAATCACAATGGGGTCCCCAGGTTTAAGCTGCGCAAAGACACTATAAGGATTAATTAAAAAAGATAGAAAAACCGCAAGGATAATTATTAGAGCCTTCTTTCCCATAACCTTCTCCTCCTTTTCTTTTATTTTTAAAAAATCGAATTATTATTTCAAAAATCAAATTCATTGTCAATAGGTTAAAATTTTCCCATAATCCGTAATCAAAAATTTTAAGGATTGGCAAATAGGTTTATAGGGAGGGCATCTGAGAGAAAAAACTGGGAGGAGAATGAGAGGATTTGATTTTAGAGGAGCCAAAATACCTTCGGGAGGATAGTTATTTCTTCTTGGAATG
>JBDOIB010000482.1:0-3953 GCA_041082155.1 Thermodesulfobacteriota bacterium
GCAATCAGCCTCCAGGGGAGATTGAGGATATTGGTCGGTTTTTTGTCTTTCCCGCCCAGATGTTCGTCATGGATGAGGGGGGCTCCTTCTCGCATCGCCGCTTCAGGATCAAAGACAGCCGGAAGGATTTCGGATTACACTTTGATAAGATCGATCGCCTCCTCGGCAATTTCAGGATCGATGGCGGCTACGGCGGCCACCTCATCCCGGCAGGAGCGGACTTTATGGGCCTTTAAAGGGGTATTATCTTTATAGAAACCAAACTTAATGGGAGGGATGTTATAACCTGTTAATACGGCCTTCACGCCAGGAAGTTTCTCTGCTTTTGACGTATCAATATTCAGGATTCGGGCATGAGGGTGGGGGCTATAGAGAATCTTCCCGTAAAGCATCCCTGGAACCTTGAGATCTTGAATATAGATGGCTCGACCCGTGGCCTTTTCTTCAGCATCGATTTTTGGAATTCGTTTTCCAACATTGATTAACTCTTGCATAAAACCTCCTTATCAAATAACCAATTACCAATCTTCAATTACCAAATAATACTCAATCATCAAATACCAAATAAAACCCAATTATCAACAATCAAAATTAATTAAAACTATGAAGTTTTATTAGAGATGGATGAAAATATTTTCTTTAATTCTAAAGCTTCACTTAATAAAACTACAATTTCTTCCTTAAATTCTGGATTTGCCTCTAACAAAAGTTCAAGCCAATAATGTGTTTCTTTGGCTTCTTTCCGAGTAATTTTGATTCGATGCTTAAAATCTTTTTTGCTTAAAGCATCATTAGCCTCGCGATAATTTGCACCAATCGAACCGCTTGAATCTATGAGTTGTCTAATCATTTCGTTATTGATTACATTTTTGGGTAATTTTTTGCAAAGTCTTATTACATTTTTTGAAAATTCTAATGTTCTTTTTTCAAGATCAAAACAATGTTTGATGATTGGTGATTCAGTCATTAGTCATTATTTGATGATTGAAATTTGGTCATTCTTATTTTATTGACCACTGACTGCTTTGATGGCCTGGATGATCTGAAGATATCCAGTACATCGACAGATATTTCCCGCAATTCCGTTTCGAATCTCTTCCTCCGTAGGGTGAGGATTCTCATCGAGGAGGGCCTTTGCCGAGAGAATCATCCCAGGGGTACAGAATCCGCACTGGATAGCACCATGCTCGATAAAAGCCTTCTGAATCGGATGGAGATTTCCCTGGCTGTCCATCAGGCCTTCAATGGTTGTAACGTTTCTTCCCTCAACCTCAAGGGCAGGGTAGATACAGGAGTTGACGGTTTTTCCATCCAGGAGGACTGTACAGGCACCACATTCCCCCATTCCACAACCTTCTTTTGTCCCCGTCATTTCGAGTTTGTCTCTTAATACCTGTAAAAGGGTTAGATGGGGCTCAATCTCCACCTCCACTGGTTCTCCATTCAGAATAAAATGCAATGTTTTTTTCATATCAGGAACTCCTTCATTCAATCCACTCATAAGAGTTGAATTAAATCTGATCCCACCTACCAAAGCCTTACCGGGAAGATCATCTCTTCAGGCCTTAATATCCTTTCAATACACCGCATCACCATCCGTCTCACCAAGACCCTTACCATCTCCCGTCGATACCATGCCTCCCCTCGGATGGTATCTCTGGGTTTTGCTTCCTGGGCTGCCATTTCAGCGACTTCAGAAATGAGTTCATCACTGATCTTCTTTCCCCGTAAAAGATTTTCCGCCTGAGTGGCCCTCATCGGAGTAGGGGCGGCAACCCCGAGTGCGATGCGAACCTCTTTGCAAACCACTTCTTCTCCTTCAAGGGCATGGAGAACAGTTGAGATAGGGGAGGAGGTACAGAGCAGGTCTGAGCAAGTAACTGTGGAACGATCCAAACTAAGGAGAACCGCAACACCAAGAATGGGGAGATCCAGAGCCTTTCTCCTCTGATGCTTCCAGTAAGCAGATCCCGTATAAGGAAGTAGTTTAGGAATGGGGATTTCGGTGAGAATTTCTCCCTGTTCTATCGTGGTTTCCCCAGGTCCCAAAAAAAACTGTTCAAGAGGAAGAACTCTTTCTCCTTTCAAACTTTTCAGTTTTACCTGTGCCCCCAAGACCAGAAGTGGAGGAACGGTATCGGCCGATGGAGCGGCCGTGCAGATATTCCCTCCTATGGTTCCTACATTTCGGATCTGAATCGAACCCAGCACATCGACAGCATCCGAAAGGGCTGTGAATTCCTTACGAATGAGATCCGATTTTTCGATCATTCGGTGAGTGACCAGAGATCCTATCCTCAAATTTCCATTATATCGGATTTCCTTTAATTCATGGATTTCCTGAAGAGAGATAAGGACCTCCGGGGCTATCTCTTTCTGTTTGATCTTCACGATGAGATCCGTCCCACCGGCAATGAGCTTGGCTCGTTCTCTATATTGATTCAGAAGGGCGAGTGCTTCTTCCAGGTTTTTCGGCCTTAGGTAGTCGAATTTTTTCATAAGAACCTCCCTTAAATCACTAACTCGAGCCGTTTGTTCATCTCACCAAACGGGGCAGGAATAGAGCAATTTCTGGGATAAGAATCATGATCGCCATGGTTATACAGTAGGCCGGAATAAACCACAGGACCCCTTTAAAGACGGTCGAGAGAGGGATATCCTCTGCCATTCCAGAGACCACGTAAGCACAGATTCCTACTGGGGGAGTCACTGCTCCCATCGTCGTCACAACGGTTAGAATGCAACCGAACCAGATGGGATCATAACCCAATTTTGTCGCAATCGGGAAAAAGATAGGAATTGAAATAAGGAGAAATCCCAGGGCATCCATCACCATTCCTGCAATTCCGTAAATCACCAATATGGCAATCATCACCATGTAGGGCTCCACCTGGAGATTTGAGACCAGCTCAACCGCCTGAAATGGAAGCCTGCTGATTGTTAGAAAGCGACCAAAAATGACCGCTCCCCAAACAATCACAATCACCATACAAGAAACCTTTAAGGCATCGATCACTGCAGCTACAAACCCTTTCCATGAAAGCCTTCTTCGAAAAACGACTGCAATGAGAAGGGCGAAGAATGTTCCAGCAGCTCCTGCCTCGGTAGGAGTATAGGCTCCAGTATAGAGTCCCCCCATTACCAGACCAAACAGGATAATCATCTCTGCCATTCCAGGGATGGACTTAATTTTATCTATCAAACGAACTCGTGGTCCTCCAGGCCCCCAGTCTGGATAACGTCTGCATAGAATATAGATGGTCAGAATAAAAAGCAGGGCCATCAGGATTCCAGGTAGGGTAGAGCCCCAGAAGAGTTTTCCTATAGATTGTCCGGTTTGAATCCCGTAAACGATAAGGACGACACTGGGTGGAATCACCACTCCCAAAGTGGACCCACAAGCAATCGAGCCAGCCGAAAGGGCTTTATTATAATTATATTTTTTCATCTCCGGGAGGGCTACGGTGGTCATCGTAGCAGCGGTCGCATTGTTGGAACCACAGATGGCTGCAAATCCGGCACAGGCCATGATGGTGGCCATCGCAATTCCACCCCGGGTTCGACCAAACCATTTATAGGCGGTTTCGTAGAGATTCTTATTTACCCCCGAATGGAAACATATCGTCCCCATGAAGATGAAAAGTGGAATGACCGTTAAACTATAAGAGGAGAAGTTAGCCCATGTATCCGTTCCAATCATAGAGAGGGCGGAGTTCAAACCCGTCACATACCACAGGCCACAGAAGCCTACCAGTGCCATAGAGAATCCGACCGGCATTTGAAGAACAATCATTACAACCAGAAGGACAAGAATTCCGATGAGGCCAATCATTGTTATTTCTCTTGAGTTTGTTTAAGGGAGTTCAAAAAATCGATCAGTAATATAAAAGCCAGAAGGAAACAACAGACGGCTACGATGTAGACAAAGGGATGATAGGTAATCCTAAGGGTTT
>JBDOIB010000013.1:0-1902 GCA_041082155.1 Thermodesulfobacteriota bacterium
TTTTCGGCTTCTTCAATGGGGATGGCTGTAGGTCCACCATTGATATGGGAGACGATATCCGGGTCAGCTGCAATCACATCCTCTGCAGGAACTGTGGTGCTTCCCGGTATAGAGGTTCCTCCCGTATGCATCATTACCACCATTCCGTACTTCTTTGCCCATTTTACCATGGGAGCGGCCTCCCGGGGTCTCTTCACTCCACCCAGTCCAATCTCTCCAACCACTCGAACCCCTTCCCTTGCTAATTCCTCAAAATCTTTCTCCTGAAGACCCGGCTCAAGGATGAGTCCTCCTCCAATCACTTTTACTCCTCCTGGTCGGGCACTGGCAAAAGATTTGGCAGCAAGAATCGCCAGTGCCTTTGTTCCAGCTACATCTTTGGGTCTTCCGGGAAGGTGAACTTCCCCAGCTGAAATCATAGTAGTCACTCCTCCATGGAGGGAGGATTCAATGTAGTCGAGCATCTTCTGTCGTGGGGTAAAATCTCCCAGGACAGGATGACAGTGAGAATCGATTAATCCGGGAGCAAGAGTCATTCCTCCGATATCTATAATCTGATTTACTCCTTTTGTATCCAGTTCCCCTTCCCTCCCTATAGCTCGAATCAATCCTCCTTCGATTAGGAGGGAATCTGCCTCTAAAATTGGATTTGAGATATCACCCGATACCAACGTACCAATATTACGAATCATCAATTTAGACATAAGACCCCCCTTCTTGCTATGTGTTTAGCGTTAAACACTCAATGTTGTTTACTTTTTTGAACCGCTTCCAACACCCTCTCCAAATTTGCTGGCAAATCGTAAATTCTTTCTCCTATGGCATCAGCGATAGCATTCAAAATCGCTGGTGCGGATGGGATAAGAGCTGGTTCCCCTACTCCTTTGGCCCCGAAGGGACCACTGGGTTCACGATCCTCGATTAAAATAGGGATTACTTCCGGAACATCTTTAGATGTGGGAATAAGATAGTTGACGAAAGATATGGTCTTTCCCGGAATATATTCTTCCATCAGTGCAAATCCAACTCCCATGGCAACCCCTCCTATGATCTGCCCTATAACATTCTTTGGATGGATAGCCCTCCCCACATCATGAGTCGCAATAATTCGAAGGACTCTCACTTTTCCTGTTTCTATATCCACCTCCACTTCAGCCAGGTGGGTCGCAAAAGCATAGGTGGCATAGGGATTACCCTGTCCTGTCTTCGGATCCAGTCGGGTAGTCTCTGGATCAAAATAGCCCTCTCCTCTGATCGTTCTCCTTGCTCTTCTTGCAACCTCCCGGATCGGTAAAGCCAAACAGAATTTTTGTCGATGCTTCACGAATCCTTCTTCCACAAAAAGGTCTCCTTCTTCTTCATTAAGGAGGAAACTTGCCTCCTTCAGGACCTCTCTTTTTAGATTCTCTATCGCCTTAAGGATGGCATTACCGGTAATATAAGTCTGTCGACTTGCAGAAGTGGCACCCGCATCTGTGGTGGCAGACGTATCGGCCCTGATAAGTTGAATTTCATTTAGCTCAACCCCCAAACCTTCTGAAGCAATCTGAAGCAGAGCCGTATCCGAGCCCTGTCCAATATCAGCCACTCCGATATAAAGCTTGATCTCTCCTTCTGGGGAGAGTTCGATTTGCGCGGTAGAGGGATTTGCAATCCCGGTGTTCCCAATTCCATACCACATAGACCCTATCCCGATACCCCTCCGAACGAAAGGTCTTTTGGGGTCCAATCTATAAGGTAATATTTTATTTTTCCATTCTTCAATCTTATCCAGTGTCTTTTGAATTCCCACACTTGCCATCAGCACTTGTCCTGTTGCTGTTTCACTGCCGACTTGAAGGGCGTTGATCTTACGAATCTCTAACGGATCCATCTTCAGGGCCTGAGCCAGAAGATCCATTT
>JBDOIB010000030.1:0-6428 GCA_041082155.1 Thermodesulfobacteriota bacterium
TCAATATTGGCTTTAAGATCTCAGGAAGGATTGCAAGCCTCCCTGTTCAGGAGGGGGATTGGGTCGAAAAAGGAGCGATCGTCGGGAAATTGGATGATAAGGATTTTAGGCATCGTCTTGAATTGGCCCAGGCCTCGCTCCGAACAGCAGAAGCAAGATTAGAGAGATTACTTGCGGGATCCCGTCCTGAGGAGATACGAGAAGCAGAGGCTGCCCTTCATCAAGCCCAATATGATGTGACGAATCGAAAGAATCAATATGAGCGAATGAAGGCTTTATTTGAACGTGGAGTCATACCCAAAGAGACTCTGGACAACGTGGAGACCGGATATAAAATGGCAGTGGCTCAGCTTCAGAGAGTGGAGGAACGTTATAAATTGGTCAAAGAGGGTCCGAGAAAAGAGGATATCGAGGAGGCAAGGGCTCAGGTGGAACAGGCAAAGGCTTCCTTAAGACTCTCAGAGGCCCAATTAAAAGATACCATTCTCCACTCCCCAATCAGTGGAATCGTCTTGGTGAAATCAGCAGAGGTGGGAGAGGTTGTAAATCCAGGGACCACAGTCATGACCTTAGCCGACATCCGGAATGTCTGGTTGAAGGCCTATATTCCAGAAACAGAACTCAGCCGAGTTAAATGGGGCCAGGAGGTCATTGTGACGACCGATCTAAAACCTCAAAAAGAATATAAGGGAAAGATCTCTTTCATCTCTTCCCAGGCTGAATTCACCCCAAAGCAGATCCAGACAGAAAAAGAAAGAGTGACCCTGGTCTATCGAATCAAAATTGACATCCCCAATCCTGATAGGGAATTAAAACCAGGGATGCCCGCTGATGGAAGAATTCTTCTTAACTCGCTGGTCTCGCAGAAGCCTTAACCTCAAGGGAATATGTTTTCCATCCAGACCCACAACCTAACCAAAAGATTCGAAAGGATCGTTGCTGTTCATCGATTAAATCTGACTGTAAGAGCCGGTGAAATCTTCGGTTTAGTTGGGCCCGATGCCTCAGGGAAGACCACAACCCTTCGGATGTTATGTGGTATTCTTCAACCCGATGAAGGAGAAGGTAAGGTTGCAGGTTTTGATATTCTGAAAGAGAGGGAGTGTTTAAAGGAAAAGATTGGCTATCTTCCCCAGCGTTTTGGGCTTTATGGAGATCTTACCGTTCTTGAAAACATTCAGTTCTATGCCGATCTTTACCAGGTTCCTAAAAAAGAACGAAAAGAGCGGATTGCAAGACTCCTCCGATTTGCCAATCTTGATCCCTTTACTAAACGAAAAGCTCAAGATCTTTCCGGAGGAATGAAACAGAAATTAGGATTAATCTGTGCGCTCGTTCACACCCCTCAAATTCTTCTCTTAGATGAACCCACCACAGGAGTGGATCCTCTCTCACGGAGGGATTTCTGGGTCATCCTCTATGACCTTCTAAAAGAGGGGGTGACCATCCTTTTTTCCACTTCCTATCTGGATGAAGCAGAGCGATGCAATCGTGTAGGGTTGATCTATGAAGGAGAGCTCTTGATCACAGATACTCCTTCTGCAATAAAGAGGACACTCAAAGGCTCTATCCTTGAGCTCAGAGTTGAAGATCCATCAAAAGGAATGAAGCTATTGGAAAAGATTCCTGAGATTCGGAGTTCAGTGCTTACAGGGGATAAGATCCATCTTTGGGTAGAAGATCCAGAAGAGGGTCAACAGAGGCTAAAGGAATTTTTCAAAAGAGAGAGAATGGAGGTTTTAGGTTTAACTAAAATCAAACCTTCTCTTGAAGATATTTTTGTGGCGATGGTGAAAGAGAAAAAGAGATGATGGATGCCATTCATTTTGCCGTTGAGGTAGAAGAACTGGTAAAGACCTTTGGAGATTTTATAGCGGTTGATCATGTTCAACTACAGGTTAAAAAGGGTGAGATTTTTGGTTTCTTAGGGCCGAATGGGGCCGGAAAATCGACCACCATTCGAATGCTTTGTGGTCTCCTGATGCCTACCTCAGGAAAAGGAAAGGTTGCCGGATACGATCTTCTCCTGGAGCCTGAAAAAATAAAAAGAGTCATCGGTTACATGTCTCAAAAATTCTCTCTTTATGAGGACCTCACAGTCATTGAAAATCTCCATTTTTTTGGAGGAATTTATGGCCTTAAGGGGTCTCTCTTAAAAGAAAGAGAGAGACAAGTCCTCGAAAAAATTGGATTAAAAGAGATTTCTGATCGTCTTACCCGTACTCTCGCTGTAGGCTTAAAGCAACGTCTCGCCTTGGGATGCGCCATCCTTCATCAACCAGAAATTCTCTTCCTGGATGAACCCACGGCTGGAGTGGATCCTCTCTCGAGAAGAGATTTCTGGAGTTTCATTCAGGAGATGTCAACCCAAGGGGTCACCAGTTTTGTTTCGACTCATTATATGGATGAAGCGGAATACTGTAACCGGCTCGCTCTGATTTATCGGGGAAGGATTATTGCCATGGGATCTCCCACAGACTTAAAAATAAAAACACTCTCTCATGGAGTCTTAGAGCTGGAATGTGAACCTTTGATGGCTTCCCTTCGGCTTCTAAAGGAGGCCCCTTGGATATTAGAAGTAGCCGTATTTGGAAATTGCCTCCATGTGATTGGAAAAGAAGGAATCGCACTCGAGCAAGAAATATCAAACCTTTTTCAGACTCACGGGATTCTTCTCCATCGAATGCAGTGGATTCGCCCTTCTTTAGAAGATATCTTTGTCTCATTAATTGAGAGGGAGAAAGATTGAGTTTTTTAAGAACCTGGGCCATTTCGAAAAAGGAGTTCATTCACATCTACCGAGATTGGAGAAGCCTGGGATTAATCATCTTGATGCCAGCCGTACTGATGCTTCTCTTCGGATATGCCGTGACCCTGGATGTTAAAAAAGTTCCTATGGCCATCCTCAATTATGATCAGGGTCAAGAAAGTCTTTTATTTGTGCACCAATTTAGCGGATCTCCATACTTCGATCGTCCTATATTCATTCAAAATAGGGAAGAACTCTATCATTGGATCGACAAAGGTAAGGTAAAGATGGGATTGGTGATCCCTTCCGATTTTTCGAAAATATTGAAAGCAGGAAGAAAAGCTTCGGTTCAGGTGATTCTGGATGGAACGGATTCCAATACCGCCAATATCATCCTGAGTTATGTCCAGATCATTACCCAACAATATAATCAAGAAAAGACGTTATTAAAAATTGAGCGGTTAGGAAGAAAAAGACCCAATCCTCCTATAGAGGGGCGGGTTCGAGTGTGGTTTAATGAAGAGATGGAATCGAAAAATTATTTTATCCCAGGTCTTGTCGCGGTTATCATGTCCATCATCGGTGTTCTTCTGACCGGTCAGGTGATTGTGAGGGAGTGGGAGCGGGGGACCATGGAACTTTTGATTTCCACTCCTGTTCAAAAAGGAGAATTGCTTCTTGGAAAATTGCTTCCCTATTTTTTTATTGGACTTTTGGATTTATTTTTAGCTTTCTTTATGGGGAGATGGTTCTTTAAGGTTCCCTTCCGTGGAAGTTTTTTCCTTCTCCTTTTGACTTCTTGTGTTTATCTTCTTGTCGCTCTTGCTCTCGGTCTTTTTATTTCCACTGTGGCCCGGACTCAGATCTTTGCTAATCAACTGGCTATGGTGATTGGATTTTTACCTACTTTTCTTCTCTCAGGTTTTACCTTTGTCATTTCAAATATGCCTGTCTGGCTCCAGATCATTACCTATGGGATTGCACCACGTTATTATGTGAGTATTCTGAAAGAGATCTTTTTAAAAGGGTCAGACCTCTCATTCCTCTATAAAGAAATGCTGATTCTCATCGGGATGGGAATCGCCGGGTTAAGTATGGCCATTCACCTATTTAAGAAGGAGCTGAAATAAACCTGTTTATGTTTCATCGGGTTCGTTTTCTTTTCTCCAAAGAGCTCATTCAGGTCTTCAGGGATAGACGACTCCGGATTACTTTAATCCTTCCGCCCATCTTTCAACTCATCATATTTGGATATGCAGCCAATCTGGATGTTCAACATGTCCCTATTGCCATTCGGGATTTAGATCAAAGCGTAGATTCGAGAGAGCTGATCTCTCGATTTGGGAACTCAAAATATTTTGATCTTGTAGCCTATCCAGACCATCTGAGAGAGATCGAAGGGTTAATCCAAAAAGGGAAAATCACTTTCAGTATAGAGATTCCTAGCGGGTTTTCAAAAAAGATCAAGAAAGGAGAGACCGTAGCGATTCAGATCTTGGTGGATGGAACAGAATCCAATACCGCTCTGATTGCGCTGGGTTATGTGAGTCGAATTCTTTCAGAATACTCTAATCAGATAATTTTCAATAGATTAAATCAAGAAGGGATGGGTCATTTTGAGGAGGTTGGAGTGGAGGTAGAAGCCCGAATCTGGTTTAATCCAAATTTAGAAAGCCGTTATTTTTATGTTCCTGGAGTCATTGCTTCCATCGCCTTTCTCCTCCCTATTATTTTAACGGCACAGGCCATTGTTAGAGAACGTGAGTTAGGAACTCTCGAACAGATTATGGTGACTCCCATTCGCCCCTGGGAATTGATTCTTGGAAAGACCCTTCCTTTTGCGATGATTGGTTTTTTGGATATCCTTTTGATAGCATTCATTGGCGTTTTCTGGTTCAAGATTCCCTTTCGAGGGAATCTCTTTATTCTTTTATTTGGAAGCCTGCTTTTTTTAACGAGTTCAGTCGGAATTGGACTCTTTATCTCGACCCTTTGTGCCACCCAGCAGCAAGCCCAAATCTTGACATTCTTTTTTGTAATGCCTGCTTTCATTCTCTCTGGATTCGCCTTTCCTTTGGAAAATATGCCCCAATGGCTCCAATATGTCACTTATATCAGTCCCTTAAGATATTTTCTCATTATCATTCGGGGAATCTTTTTAAAAGGGGTAGGGTTAAGTGTCCTGTGGCCAAATATGGGGGCATTGGCTCTCTTAGGGGGGGTTATGATTGCCCTGAGTTCAATACGTTTCCAGAAGAGACTGAAATGAGAGAGCTTCTTTTAGAGATATATCAGAGACTTTTTAAGACTTATGGTCCTCAACATTGGTGGCCTGGTGAAAGTGCCTTCGAAGTAATTGTGGGTGCTATTTTAACTCAAAACACTTCATGGGCAAATGTAGAGAAGGCGATTCGATCATTAAAAAATAAAGGAGCTTTAACGCCGGAGGGGATTCGGGATCTAAAACGCTCTGAGCTTTCTCAGTTAATCAGATCCTCGGGCTATTATCGGATTAAGGCAGATCGATTAAAGGCCTTTGTTAAGTGTCTTTTTAAGGATTATCATGGGAACCTCGATTTGATGAAGAAAGAAGAGAAAAACCGGTTAAGAGAGAGACTCCTTCGAATTAAGGGGATTGGACCGGAAACCGCTGATAGCATCCTTCTTTACGGGTTTGGAATTCCGGTTTTTGTTGTGGATGCTTATACCAGGCGAATCCTTTCCAGGCATGGGATAGTATCTGAGAAGGCTTCCTATGATGACATTCAGAACCTCTTTATGGAGCATCTTCCTCACGAGGAACAGTTATTTAATGAATACCATGCTCTACTGGTTCGTTTGGGAAAAACCGTATGCAAAAAAATTCCAAAATGTGATATCTGTCCTCTTTCTGGCGTGAAACGGAAGGCGTAAGGGGTGAGGCGAAATATAAATTTTTGTTTAAAACGCCTGACCCCTTGCTCCTTACTACTCACGGGTAGAAAAAAATGGCTTACTGGGAAAAAGAGATCAGGAGTTTAATGGGTAAGGCCATCCATCGTTTTGGATTGATTCAGGACGGGGATCGGATTCTCGTTGGAGTTTCAGGAGGGAAGGATAGCCTTACCTTACTTCATCTTCTCTTGGAACGGAGAAACCGGGTCCCTATTCAATATGATCTATTCCCGGTCCATATCGATTTGGGATTTGGGTCAGGGCGGGCAGATGCCTTAAAAAGATTTTTTGAAAGCCATGGGCTTTCTTATCATGTGGAGTTTACTGATATTGGAAAAAGAGCGAACAGTCCCGAGAATCGAGAGAACCCCTGTTTCCTCTGCTCCTGGGAGAGAAGAAAATGGCTTTTTCAATTGGCCCACCGATTTAATTGTAATAAGATTGCCCTCGGCCATCATAAGGATGATATCATTGAGACTTTACTTTTAAACATCTTCTATAGTGCTGAAATCAGCACGATGCTTCCGCTTCAGAGCCTGTTTCATGGAAAAATTATACTAATTCGACCCTTAGCCCTCATTGAAGAAAGACAGATCGAAAGGTATGCGAAGGAGAAAAAGCTTCCTTTTGGACCCAGCGGTTGTCCTGCCTCTGGAAAGACGAAAAGAAATGAGATTAAAGAATGGCTCAAGATTTTAGAAAAAACAAACCCAAAGATCAAAGGAAATATTTTTCGGTCTCTTTC
>JBDOIB010000043.1:0-3224 GCA_041082155.1 Thermodesulfobacteriota bacterium
TTTTATTCTACAAAAAAGGTAGCATTTTTCATTATTTTAGGTAGCATTTTTCATTAATTTCGGAAGTCAGAAAAAATCTACTCAAAAATGAGTAGTTACTCAGGTGAAACGCTTCGTTTCATTCCATTTTTTATATGGTTATATCAAAAAAGAAGTTGGCTAGTTCCCCTGCTCCGCGATCATCCTCTTCCTCAGGGCCATCATCTGCTCTACCATTCTTTCGAGCCTCTTGACCCGCTCCTCCAGGAATTTCCGCTCCTCCTCGAGCCTCCTCTTTTCCTCCTCATACCTCCTCTTATCTTCTTCAAACTGCCTCTTCTGCTCCTCGATTTTACTCTCGAGCTCCTTGATTTTTTCCTGATCAGAGAAGATCATTATTGCAGGCAGTCCTTTGCGGTATTCTGCCAGGACTTTCTCGATGATTGTCGGGTCTGAGACGGAAGAGAGGTTGGGCAGGTAGTAAGTCTGGGCTATCGTGGACCTGTGACCGAGGAAATACTCGATCAGGTCTCGGTTCACCCCCGAGAGGCTCATCCAGGACTTGAAGTATTTGCGCAGGCCGTGGAGCCTGAGGGGATACCTCTTCCCCAGCTTGGTGTTCTTTCCCGTCCTCGCCAAGAGGTTGACCCATCGCTCCTCGGCAGCATATATGGTTATGGGCAAGCCCAACGGCCTCTCTCTCACTATGAGGTAACTCTCTGGGGTTATCCTCTCACCGCATCTTTCCCGCTCCTTCAGGTATAGCTTAATGAACTCCTTCGCCTCAGGTGATAAGAAGGTGATGTGTTCTTGGCGCATCTTGGCGATTCCAGGGCGAACCTTGACCAGAGGACAGTCGTATCTGAAGTCTATGTCCTGGAGACGGAGTTTGAGCAGGGTCCCTATCCTGAGACCCGAAGAGAGTAGGCAGGTCACCATGACTTTATCCGTGAGGTCACCCCCCTTCAAGATGGACCGCAGGTCTTCCTTCGTGAACATCCGCTCCTCGGTCGCCCTCCAGAGCTGAGGCAAGTCCACATTATTCCAATCCACCTGAACCCCATTCACCATTGCCCACTTCTTTATGGACACGATGGAGTTGTGGATGGACTTAGGAGCAACACCCCTGGCAACGAGTTCGTCAATATATTCGTTCACCTTCGCGGTCCAATCATACTTGAAGCCCTTTGCTTGATCAGGCTCCATCCCCAACCACTCGAAGAACCTCCTGAGGTTGTTTATGTAGGTGCTCACGGAGTGTGGGCTTTGGCTCTTGCGGTAGACCCTGAGGACCAGAGCCTTTATGGATTCGTTCCTCTCCGCAAACTCCCTCTCTGGACGGAATAACTTGATGTTTTGAATAAGATCTTCCATGGATGATTATCTGCATCCCTCACCTTATTAATCTTTCTCTTATAAGCTATGGTTTATTTAACCCCTCACTAAACTAAACTATAGCTTATAAGAGAATTCGAATAGACCATCATTCAGAAGACTATTTCCCTTTTTCCCTTAGTGAGTGAATGAGCAACAACATGAACGACATTCAACCAATATGCCAATTCACCCCCTCAATTTTTTAACATGCCCTCGGTGAACGAACGAACCATCATTTCCCAAAATAAATGAATTGGGAATTTATGGGAAATTTTTCCATAAATTTCTCGGAAAGGGAGCTTCCCCGTTCACATCCACATCAATTTCTCATTAGTAGTAGTCAGCATCTGTTTAGTATATGATGCGATTCGCCTCCTTTTTTCGAAAAAGAACAAAATTTTTCATCAAATTTGGGAGGGCTTACGTTCACGAAAAACTCCAATCCTCTATAGTGTGGTGGAAGGGAAGGAAGTAATAGTAACGGATCGACCGGCCGAACGGAACCATAAAAACCCTTCAAGACTTTACATTTTTGCTAAAATGTAAAGTGATGATATAGAAATAGGAAGAATTCATGGTTTTTAAGTGAGAAATAATTAAGTAAATAAGAAGAAAAACGACGCCTCCTCCTCCCTTCCCCTTCCTGTCCTGTGGTCTTTGCGTGCAGGAAGCTAGATTCTTTCGTTGAAGGTATACCATTCTCAAGGACTTCAGGTTATCATCTTCGCGCTCCTTCCGGATATGAACTGAGCGATCCCGGCTATGTAGACGATCCACGTTATTGCCGTTATGGCAGCACAGAGCTCCCACGGGAGCCAAGGAAACAGGTCGTGTAACCAACCACCGAGGTTTACCGCTGGGGCAGCGATCCTCCATATGACGTTCACCGAGGCTATGACGTATTGCACGCTCGCTATTATTACGGCTTGGTAGTAGCTGAGGACGGCCCATATATCCGTGGAATTGGTTTCCGGAGGGTTGTATTGCTCCTGGATTTCCGTCATGTTGGGGAGCGGTGGTGGAGCAACGTTGATTGGATTGGGCCCACCGAAGATCTCAGGCACGGAGGCACTGAACGCTCCAGCTACCAATAGGAAGCACCAGAGGAAAATGGATATATCCAAAATCCTCGTCCTTTTTCACCTCCCTTCCGATTTATTTACCTTGAGGACCAAAGCCCTCTTTCCCCCATGTTTTCATTTGATTTCTTTTGTGGTCATTTCCTTTCCTCCCCTCTTTTACATGAAGGCTATAGTCCTCGGCTCTCTGTAGTGCTCAGTTATCCTCTTCCTCGCCCTTTTGTGAAGGATGGACAGCTCCAGATAAAGCCGTTCGTCCTCCTGCCTCAGGGCTTTTAGCCCTCTCTTTATTTTCCTCTTCCTGCCGTTTAGCTTACCCTGACTCATCATTCATTCCCCTCCATCAGCTTCCGAATTACCTCGTTCAATGACTTGCACCTCTTCCTCCTCTTCAGCTCCTGGAGCCTCACCAGAGTTTCCTTCCGAACACGGATCGAGGAGTAAAGCCCAGAGTTAGAGAGTTGCATACATTTGCGGTTGGAAGGTAGCTTCTCTTTGTCATTTTGAGGCATCCCCACGAACCTCCTCCAGGAGCTTCTTCCAGAGCCTGAGCCTCCTCCATTCCAACAAAAAGAAGATCAGGCTCAATACCCCGAAGCCTATCGCTCCCGCTATGAGCAAATAAACGAGAAGGTCATCCATGAGCCAAGACCTCCTGGAGCCTCTTTGAAGTAAAAGGCTTGTATCCCACCTTCCGAGCGTGCTCTACCATGTATTTTGTCCTGGAATAGTCGTAATCGGGTTGATGTGAGAAGACTTCCAGGATCTGGTCGTCTGTCCACCCCTCAG
>JBDOIB010000068.1:0-1710 GCA_041082155.1 Thermodesulfobacteriota bacterium
AAAGCAAAAGAGGAGTACGGAGTGGTCGTAGACCCTATTACTTTTAAAATCGATGAAAAAGAAACGGCTGCTCTCCGAAACCTTGTTTTAAACAGTGAAAAGGAGACTCCAGAAAATGAGATATAAGATTGGAATTGATGTTGGCGGAACGTTTACAGATTTTCTTTTAGCCTCTGCAAATGGAGACACACGAATTTATAAAGTTCTTTCCACTCCTGAAGACCCCTCTATTGGACTTATGAGAGGCCTTGAAGAGATGGCCCAGGAGCTTAAACTTTCTCTCAAAGAATTTATTAAAAACGTTGGCACGATTGTTCATGGAACCACCGTTACAACCAATGCGGTGTTAACATATAGAGGAGCCAAGACCGGGCTTTTAACCACTCAAGGATTAAGGGATACCCTTGAAATGAGAAGGGGGATCAGAGAGGAACAGTTTAATAATCGATTTACCAATGTTGAGCCTTTGGTCCCTCGATATCTCCGGTATCCTATTAAGGAGCGTCTTGACTATAAAGGGGACATTCTTACTCCAATCGATCGATCTGAGATTGAAGAAGCCTTAAGATTCTTTAAGAAAGAAAGGATAGAAGCAATTGCGATTTGTTTTATGAACTCTTTTGCTAACCCAGAACATGAAAGGATAGCTGCAGGAGTGGTTCAGGAGATAATGCCGGATTGCTACCTTACGGTTTCAAGTGTTCTGCTTTCATCCATTCGTTTCTATGACCGTGTTTCAACGACGGTTCTTAACTCCTATGTTGGACCCATCTTGAAAAATTATTTAAAAAATCTTCTCAGACGTCTTGAAGAAATTGGATTTCAGGGGGTTCTTCTCATTATGCAATCCAATGGAGGGGTGATCTCCCCAGAGAATGCGATGGAAAAACCAGCGGCAACACTCCTTTCAGGACCGGCAGGAGGTCCCATAGCGGGGATTACTTATTCCGCGGTTCAAGGATATAAAGACTGTATTACAGTGGACATGGGGGGTACAAGTTTTGATGCGGCTTTGATTAAAAATCAAACCCCTTTGGTGACCACGGAAGGAGAGATTAACCGTTTCCGAATAGCTCTCCCTATGCTCAATATCGTGACTATTGGCGCTGGAGGCGGATCAATTGGTTGGATTGACGAAGGAGGACTTCTACGAATGGGTCCCCAAAGTGCAGGGGCAAAACCCGGGCCTGCCTGTTATGATTTAGGGGGTACTCTTCCCACGTGTACAGATGCTGACCTCCTTCTTGGATATCTTGATGAAAATTATTTCGCAGGAGGTAGAATCCCTTTGAATCGGGAGAAGGCAGTTTTGGCTATTAAGACCCATATTGCAGATAAATTGAAGATGGATGTGCTTGAGGCAGCTGCTGGGATGTATCACGTGATTAATGTAAATATGGCCGCTGGAATTCGAGAAGTTACTGTCAAGAAAGGGGAAGATCCTCGAGAATTCCCATTAGTGGTTGCTGGAGGAGCGGGTCCTAATCATGCCTGTATGATTGCTCTCGAATTAGAAATCCCGGTCATTATTATCCCGCGAGAGTCCTCGATCTTTTGTGCTGCAGGAATGTTAATGAGCAATCTTCAACATGACTTTGTTCATACTTTTGTGAGTCCTTTAGAACAGATCGAATTAAAAAAACTTCACCAACTTTTTAACCAAATGGAGAAACAGGGAATAAACCTTTTGGTAAATGAGCATATTTCAAA
>JBDOIB010000069.1:0-4206 GCA_041082155.1 Thermodesulfobacteriota bacterium
TCAATATCCTCTTTTCCCTGATCTCTCTTCAGACCTTTGAACATTTCAAAGAAGAATTTGGAATCGACCCTGAATTCAGAAGAATCGGCTATCTCTTTTTAGCGACCACAGAAAAAGAGATGGAGGTCTTTCGGGAGAATGTCAAACTTCAAAGAAGGTTTAATATCCCCGTAGAACTCTTAGAACCCGATGAGATTAGAAACCGGTGGCCTTACCTCCGATCCGATGATCTCTTAGGAGGAACCTACTGCTCCTGGGATGGATATGCGGGCCCCAGTGAAGTACTCTCAGGGTTTGCTCAGGGGGCAAAAAGGATGGGGGTGGAGATTCATGAGGGAGAGGAGGTGAAGGAGATCATGGCCAGCAAAGGCAAGGTGCAGGGGATAAAGACAGAGAAGGAAGAAATCGAAGCCCCCATCGTCGTCAATGCCGGCGGGCCTTTTGCTTCTCGGGTCGGAGAGATGGCTCATGTGAGGATTCCCGTCAAACCAATTCGAAGACAGGTTTTCGTTACCTCGCCTTTTCATCTCACAAGAGAGGTCGTTCCTCTCACAATTGATTTTCATCGAGGATGGTATTTTCGTCAGGAGGTCGATGGATTTCTTCTTTCAGGTCCGTTGGATCCGTCCCCCAGTTTTAATACCCATATTGATTATGAAGCGATGGTAGAGGCTTCAGAAAATGCCATCTATCGGGTACCCGCTCTCGAGGGGGCTCGGATTGCAAGAGGATGGGCCGGGCTCTATGAGATCTCTCCGGATCACCATGCGATCCTGGGGAGAGTCCCTGAACTGGAGGGATTCATCTTGGCAAACGGATTCAGCGGTCATGGCTTTCAGCACAGTCCTGCAGTGGGAAAAGTGATTTCTGAGTTGATTGTGGATGGAAAAACCGTCACGATTGATATTACTCCTCTCTCCATAGAGCGATTCGAGAGAGGGGAACTTATTCTGGAACCTATGACCGCCTTTAAGGAGTAAGGAGTAAGGAGTCAGGAGTCAGGAGTAAGGAGTAAGGAGTAAGGAGTAAGGAGTAAAAGAATACAATTAAGAGGAAGAAAGATTAGGAAGAATGAAGACGGGGGGAGAGATGAAATCAATAAGGTACTTAACCATATGGATTCTTTTTATTCTATTTCAATCGTTGCATTCTCCTTCGATGGCGATTGATAGTCAGTCGAATCGGGCTACTTTAAGAGGACTTCCAGGGGTTGGAGTATTGGTCGAAAAGTTACCGGCTGAATTGGAAAAGGAAGGCCTCCGAAGGGATCGACTTCAAAAAGAGGTAGAAGCTCAGCTTAGGAAGGCAGGGATTAAGGTATATTCCAAAGAGGAGTGTTCAAAGATTCCAGGAGAGCCCTATCTCTATATTAATTTGAATGTGAATATCGCTAAAACCGAGAGTGATCTCTATCCTTATACCATTGATATCATGCTGATCCAAAAGGTCTCCTTAATTCGAGATCCTAATCGAGTAACCTATGCAGTCACTTGGTCCACAGGGGGAGTGGGCTCCATCACAAAATCAATTGTGAGCCAACTTCGTGAAAACGTCAAAGAGGTCGTCGAGATCTTCATCCAGAGATTTTTAACTGAAAATCCAAAATAATCAAATGGTTTTTCTTGAAAATTGAGAAGACCTGAGTTATTTTTTATTAAAATGAATCTGAAATCCTTTTTAGTAAAAATGAGGTGCGGTGATGGCTCGGGTATGTGAAGTCTGTGGGAAAGGGGTTGTATTTGGTCATAACGTCAGTCATGCGAATAACAAAACACAAAGGATTTGGTATCCTAACCTTCATAAAGTAAAGACTATTCACGAGGGAAGAATTCGAAGGATGAGGATCTGTACTCGGTGTCTCCGTTCAGGCCGAGTCACCAAGGCTATCTAACTCTGCCCTCATCCTTTCTACACGATACACCCCTTTGATCCTTTCAATTCCCTTGATCACTTTATTGAGGTGATTTAAATCATTCACCTGGAGTTCAAACAGTCCTATCGCTTTGTGATCTTCTGTGGTATTTACTCTGGCGTTGGTGATATTGGCCTCGTTTGAAGAGATCGAGCTGGTGATCTCTGCCAATAATCCCTTTTTATCTTCTGAGTAGATTCGGATTCGGACAGGATAAGTATATTCTTTTGTGGAATCCCATTCCACCTCTACCCTTCGATTGGGATCATCATCCACCACATTCTGGCAATCGGCCGTATGGATGGTCACTCCTCTGCCTCGAGTAATAAAGCCGACCACCTTATCTCCAGGAACAGGATTACAACACCTTGCATACCGAATCATCACATTATCGATGCCCTTGATTAAAATAGCATCTCGCCCCCCTGTCCGTCTGATCTTTCGAAGGAGTCCTTTCAATCGACCTTCTTCTTTTTCCTCTTTCTGTTCCAGTTTTTCCGGGGGTAAAATTTTTCCCAGAATTTGATTCGAAGTCACCTTCCCATAACCCACCGCCGCAATCAAATCATCGACATCCTGGAAACTGAACTCTAAGGCGACTTTGAGCAATTCTCCCGATTTAATCAATTTAGCCAAAGGAAGGTCATATTTTTTGAGTTCCTTTTCAAGAATCTCTTTTCCTAAAGCGATCGATTTTTCTCTTTCCTCGGTCTTAAACCATTGACGGATCTTCGTCTTAGCCCTTGAGGTTTTAACAAATTTTAGCCAATCCTTGCTGGGTTTCTGATTGGGAGAGGTGATGATCTCAACCGTATCTCCACTTTTTAATTCATATCTCAGGGGGACCAGCTTCCCGTTGACTTTGGCCCCAACACAATGATGGCCCACATCGGAATGGATACTATAGGCAAAATCGACAGGAGTCGCTCCCACTGGAAACACCTTGACCTCTCCCTTTGGGGTGAAGATATAGACCTCATTTGGAAAGAGGTCTACCTTTACACTTTCCATGAATTCCATGTCATCCTTTAAGTCCCTTTGCCATTCTAAAAGCTGTCTCAACCAGCTAAATCGTTTATCGTCCTCTTCATCCAAAGGTTTCCCTTCCTTATATTTCCAGTGGGCTGCAATTCCTTCCTCTGCAATCTTATGCATATCCCAGGTGCGAATCTGGATTTCGATTCGTTCCCCATAAGGTCCGATGACGGCGGTATGGAGGGATTGATACATATTCTCTTTTGGAAGGCCAATATAATCCTTAAATTTCCCTGGAATGGGTTTCCAAAGAGAGTGAATGATTCCCAGTACGTCATAACATTCTTTAACTGTGTTCACGATCACGCGAAAGGCAGTGATGTCATAGACCTGATCCAAATCAATATTCTGGTCTTTCATCTTTTGATAGATACTGTAGATCTGTTTGAGACGGCCCGTGACCTCTCCCTCGATATGATTCTCGTAAAGTTTCTTCATCAAAATACGCTTTACCTCATCGATATATCTCGATCTTTCTTTCTCCTTACGGGCAATTTTCTTCTGAATCTCCTCATAAATCTCAGGGTGAAGATGTTTAAAAGCAAGATCTTCAAGCTCTGTTTTAATCCAGTCAATCCCGAGGCGGTGGGCTAAGGGAGCATAAATATCGAGGGTTTCCTGAGCAATTTCTCGCTGTTTCTCCTCAGAATGGTATTGAAGAGTCCGCATATTATGGAGGCGATCCGCCAATTTAATGAGAACGACTCGAATATCCTTAACCATTGCCAGGATCATTTTCCGAAAATTCTCAGCCTGGTCTTTCTCTGAAGGCCTCAGAGAAATTTTGCTAATCTTTGTGACCCCATCGACCAGGTGAGCAATCTCTTCTCCAAAATAGTCCCGGATCTCCTCCAGAGTAGTCAGGGTATCCTCAACCGTATCATGAAGGAGTCCTGTAGCCACCGTGGCTACATCGAGACGGAGCTGAGTGAGAATTCCGGCGACCTCAAGGGGGTGGCTAAGGTAGGGTTCACCGGAGAGGCGAACCTGTCCCATATGGACTTTTGCTGAAAAAACATAGGCTTTTCTTAAGAGATCTATGTCTGCATTAGGATGGTAGGCAAGAAGGCGGTCTAAAATATCATTAAATCTTAACATCTCAATTTCATAATACTATAATTATTAAAAAATTCAAGTGTTTAAAACAGCGAGAGGACAATAAAATTTTTGACAGGAAGGGGAATGGAATTTATAATGAGCTTCAAAAAAAACATGTAGGATTAGATGTTAAGGAAGTTTTTAATTCTTCTATTCATTTT
>JBDOIB010000091.1:0-16960 GCA_041082155.1 Thermodesulfobacteriota bacterium
CGCTATCGCAACGGAGAAGCACCGGATGATTCCTCTTCGAGATGCCATTCGATCAAAGACCTTTCCCATTGTGAATACCCTCATTATCATTTTGAATGTCATTGTCTTTTTTTGGCAGCTCACCCTGGGGCCCCGGCTCAATGAGATTCTATTTCTTTATGGAATTGTCCCTATCCGATACTCCGATCCCCAGATGGCCATTCAATTTACAAAATTCGAGCAGTTATTTCCATTCCTCTCTTCGATGTTTCTCCACGGAGGTCTCTTCCATATCCTTGGAAACATGTGGTTCCTTTATATCTTCGGAGACAATATAGAAGAAAGGCTGGGCCACATCCGTTATCTTTTTTTCTATCTCCTTTGTGGAGTGGCAGCTGGCCTTGTCCACCTCTTAACGAACTGGGGCTCCAAGATTCCTACCATCGGGGCGAGCGGTGCCATCTCTGGAGTGATGGGGGCCTATCTTCTCCTCTATCCTCATTCAAGAATCCTTACCCTTCTTCCGATTTTCTTCTTTATCCAGTTCGTAGAGATTCCTGCTTTTGTTTTTCTCGGCTACTGGTTTCTGATCCAGCTCTTCTCTGCAAGCCTTACTCCAAAAAATGTGGGAGGAATTGCTTTCTGGGCTCACGTGGGAGGCTTTGTGGCGGGTTTCATTTTCGTTAAACTCTTCGATTGGGCTCCAAAAATAGGACTGGACTATAGCCTTCGACATTACACCGAAAGGAAGAGATCGCCTCGACTTCAAACCATCTATCCCCAAATTCTTCCCGAAGATTTAGATGTGTATGGAACCCTATGGCTTACGCCCATAGAGGCGATCCGTGGGACACGAAAACTCATTTCTATCCCTCAGGGATTGCGAAAAAGAAATATTATTGTCACAGTTCCCCCAGGGGTGGAAGAGGGAACCCGATTGCGTTTAAAAGGTCTGGGAAAGACCGATGAAGAAGGAAATCGAGGAAATCTCTTCCTCGAAGTTCGAATCCTGGATTAAAATTGATTTTAGAGGGCTTTTTTAAATGATGGCCCAGTATGAATCCACCCCAAAACATCCTCTTTCCCATTTTTTCGAGCCAGAGAGAATAGGTGTCATTGGATTACTGAGGGAAGGTTTTTTTGGTGGCAGGGTGGTCATCAAAACATTATTGAAAAACGGCTTTTCAGGAGAGATTTATCCAGTGAATCCTTCTTATAAAGAAATTTTAGGTCTTAAGGTTTACCCCTCTATCAAAGAGGTTCCCAACCCTGTGGATTTAGTTTTAATTATCACCGGGAGTCGGGCCGTTCCCAATCTCCTCAGAGAATGTGCTGAAAAAGGGGTAAGAGCAGCTATTGTGGTATCCGATGGGTTTGCCGAAAGAGACGAAGAGGGGGCTAAGCTTCAGAGGGAGATTGTGGAGATTGGAAAGCGATGCGGTATTCGAATTCTTGGCCCTAACACCGCTGGGATCGCCAATCCTTCCAAGGGCATTCTTCCCAATCCTTATGAATTGGGTTACGAGAAACTTAAGCCAGGCGGGGTGGCTCTCTGTGGCCAGACCGGAATGATTAACCCTCAGGCTTTTCCCTATGGAGATTTAGGATATGGAGTCAGTAAGATCTGTGATTTTGGGAATAAATGTGATGTGGATGAATGCGATCTGATGGAATACCTTGAGGGGGATTCAGAGACAAAGGTGATTGTTTTTTATCTTGAAGGGATTCGAGATGGCCGGAGATTTATGAGCGTTGGAAGAAGGGTTCGAAAAAAGAAACCTGTCCTTATTCTAAAGTCAGGGAGAACAGAGGAGGGAGCGAAAGCCACTTTCTCTCATACAGGGGCTATTGGGGTCAATGATCAGATTTTCGAGGCGGTCTGTAAACAAGCAGGACTTCTTCGACTTGATAGTTTTGGAGAACTTTTTGAATTACCAAAGATCTTTTCCAACCAACCCCTTCCAAAAGGAAATCGTTTGGGAATCATAACCTTTACCGGAGGAGTGGGGGCATTGGCTGTGGACGAGGCCGCTCGATATGGCCTAAGGCCTACCACCCTTACTCATAGAACGATAAGAGAGCTGAATTCCATCTATCCAAATTTAGGAAAATCGATCATCGATCTCGGTCCGCCCATGGCAGCGGTCAAAGATTATGTTTCTATCTATCCTAAAGTCATGGAGGCAGTGTTGAAAGACGAAAATATCGACTGCCTCTTCAACGTGATCTGGACAGGACCTACCCGAACATTTTTGGAGGAGTATCTCCGAATTTACCGAAAGCTAAAAGAACTCAATCAGAAAACCATCGCAACCTGGGTCTATGGCCCAAGGGTATCTCTGATCCAGGAGTTGACTTTTAGGCTTGAAGAATTGAGTTTCCCTGTATTTAAGGATCTGGAAAAGGCGATAAAGGCGTTAGGATTAGCCTTCCATTATAGCCTCTTAAAAAGGAGCGAAGAAGAATGAAGAGTGTTTCGATACTTGATCGATTAAAGAGAGAAGGGAGGAACGTTTTAACCGAGTTAGAAGCAAAAACTTTTCTCAAACAAGAAGGAATTCCCGTGGTTGAAACTCGTCTTGCAAAGACCCAGAAGGAGGCCATTTCCATTTCCCGGAGGATGGGATTTCCTGTGGCTCTCAAAATTTCCTCTCCGGAGATTCTCCATAAGAGTGATGCGGGAGGAGTAAAGCTCTCTTTAAAGAATGCCGAGGAGGTAAAACTCGCCTATCAGGAGATTATCGAGGCTACAAGAAAAAAGTGTCCTCAAGCCACGATTCATGGGGTTACGGTTCAAAAAATGGCTAAACCCGGGGTGGAGGTCATTGTAGGAACAGGTAAAGATCCTCAGTTCGGGCCTTTTATTATGTTTGGACTGGGAGGACTCTTCGTTGAAGTCCTAAAGGATGTCTCTTTTCGCATCATTCCCATCACCAGAAGAGATGCCCAAGAGATGATCGAGGAGATCAAAGGTTATCCTCTTCTTTTAGGATATCGGGGAAGAGAACCTGCCAGTCTTTCAGCTCTAGTCGAAATACTCTTAAAGATTTCCCAGTTGATTGAGAGATATCCTGAGATCAAAGAATTGGAGCTCAATCCTCTTTTTGCTTATAAAAATAGAGCATTGGGAATCGATGCGCGGGTTATCCTGGAGGGGAGATGAAGCTTCATCGATTTCAGGGCTTATTCTACGGAGTGGAGTTTATTAATCTCTTTTGAGGACTTTTTCTTATCCCCTTCATCCTTCCCAAATTTACACGTCCATGGACTTCGTTTTAAGAGACGGGATCCTTTGAAATTTGATTTTCTTTCGGGCGGGTTTTAGAATTCAATCACTTCACAGACGGACGAAGAGAGTTGAATAAAAAAATCTTGGCCATTCTCAGTTCTTCCCATTTTGTCACGGACTTGAATCAAGGAGCTCTTCCCGCCCTTCTCCCTTTCTTTAAAGAAGCCTTAAATCTTTCTTATACCCTTTCAGGGACGATTGTGCTGTCCTCCAACCTTACCTCCTCCATCATTCAGCCGATCTTTGGCCATCTTTCAGATAAAAGACAGATCGAGTGGCTTCTTCCTCTGGCGCCTCTCGTGGCTTGTATAGGAATGGCTCTCACAGGATTGCCCCAGAGCTACTCCCTTCTCATTGCCTGTGTCGTTCTAAGCGGGATTGGAGTTGCCAGTTTCCATCCTGAAGGATTTAAGACCGCCCACTTTTTTACAGGAGAAAAGAAAGCCACAGGAATGTCCTTCTTTGCGGTGGGTGGAAACCTGGGAATTGCCATCGGTCCGCTCTGGGGTATGCTTCTTGTGACCTCCTTTACTCTTAAAGGAACCCTGGCCATGATCCTGCCTGGAATTCTTATCTCCACAGTTCTTTTCATGAATCTAAAAAAAATTTCAACTCCTGTGAAGAGTTTTTCTAAAGAGGTTTCACAGCAAAAAAAAGAACCCCTCTCCAGGGATCAGAAATTATCTTTCTTTTTCCTTGTGCTTACAGCTACGATCCGGGCTTGGACCCATTTTGGTCTTGCCACCTTTATTCCGTTCTACTATATCAATTACCTCAAAGGGAATCCAATTTATGCTGGAAAACTCGTTTCAACCTTTCTTCTCTCAGGGTCAGTAGGAACACTTCTGGGTGCCCCCATCGCAGATCGAATTGGGCATAAGCGCTTCTTGCTGGCCACCTTAATCCTCTCTTTTTTCTTGCTTCTCCTTTTCTATCAGAGCAGCGGTTGGTGGATCTTCATCTTCTTGGGGCTCTCAGGAATGGTTCTGATCTCCTCCTTTGCGATTACCACCGTCATGGCCCAAACCTTGCTTCCTCAACACTTAGGAATGGCCTCAGGAATGATGGTGGGATTTACGATGAGTGCCGGAGGAATGGGCGTTACCCTCCTTGGAGTCATCTCTGATCTCTGGGGAGTTCCTATGGCCATGAAGGTGATTCTGAGTCTTCCATTGATTGCTTTTGGAGTGGGATGGATGGTAAAGTATCCTCTCAAATCAAAGGGGGAGAGATGAAAACCATTCTGGTCACAGGGGGAGCGGGATTCATTGGTTTCCATCTGTGTGAACGACTTCTGAGGGAAGGCTATCGGGTCATCTGCTTTGACAATTTTGATCCTTTTTATGATCCCAACCTTAAGATCAGAAATGTCGAAGAGCTTACAATAAGATTTCCCGAAACCTTCTCACTTGTTACGGGAGATATTCGCAATCGGGATCATTTAAAAGAGACCTTTCAAACAGAGAAGATCGATCTGGTTTTTCATCTGGCGGCCAAAGCTGGAGTGCGTCCCTCCCTTTTAGAACCCCAGCTCTACGAAGAGGTCAATATCCGAGGAACAATATTCCTACTGGAAACATGTAAAGGGTTTGGTGTAAAAAAATTCGTATTTGCCTCTTCCTCCTCGGTATACGGAGAGAGCAATCGAGTCCCTTTTTCTGAAGAGGACTTTGACCTTCGACCTATCTCTCCCTACGGGGTGACTAAAAGGGCCGGGGAGCTTATCTGCTACTGCTATCATCACCTCTATCGGATGGAAGTGGCCTGTCTTCGAATCTTTACGGCCTACGGGCCTAGGCAGAGGCCTGAAATGGCCATCCATAAATTTACCGCGTTGGTGGATCAAGATAAGGAAATTCCTGTATATGGAGATGGGTCCTCCAGGAGGGATTACACTTATATCGATGACCTCGTCGATGGGATGATGGCCGTTCTTGACCGTCACCAGGGTTTCGAGATTTACAATCTGGGAGAGTCTCGAACGACCTCCCTGAATGAATTGATCCATCTCATTGAAGAGGCTTTAGGAAAGCGGGCTAAGATTCAAAGATTAGACCCACAGAAAGGGGATGTCTCCATCACCTATGCCGATATTCGGAAGGCTAAACAGAGGTTAGGATATCAGCCCAAAATTAATATAGAAGAAGGGATCAAACGATTTATCCGATGGTATAAGGAGACCAAAAGGATTTAATCCTTCGGGAGGAGAGAGATGAATATCTTATGGATTGTGAATACCAATACCTTCCTGTTAGTGATTCTGATCATCATGGTTTCTTATCTGACGACTCAGGTAAATGCTTTAATTCGGTGGCTAAAAAGAGAATGATCAGACTCAGGAAGGGGAGCAGATTTTCCAGAGAGTCCCTGAAGGAGTATCCTCCAGGGCAATTCCTTTTGAAAGAAGAAGGTTTCGAATTTCGTCAGCCTTCTTCCAGTCTCTCTTTTTTCTAGCCTGATTTCTCTCTTCTACGAGTGTGAGAATTTCTTTTTCCGTCAGGCCAAGCTTTCTTAGCCCTCTTTCCCTCTGCTCCTGAAGATAGGCTTCAGGGTCCTCCTGAAACAGTCCTAAGACCCACCCTATTTTTTTAAAGTGATGATAGCCTAACGATAGAAGAGGGAGAAGGTCTTGGCGAGATTTCTTAGAATAAAGGTCCAGCAGGGTATTCAGGGATCTCTGTAAGTCATGAAAATAACCTAAGGCTTGGGCGGTGTTGAAATCATCATCCATGGCCTCTTCGAATCGAGCTGGAAAGGTCTCAATCCTATCGGCCAATTCTTCGAGCGAAGACTCCTCCATTTTGGTTTTCTTCTTCGATGAGGAGAGGTTCGAGATTTCCTCTGAAAAAGAAAAGGGAATATTTTCTTTAATTCCTTTGAGGGTCGAATAGAACCGATCCAGAGCCACCTGGCTCTCCCTCAACCCTTCTTCAGAATAGTCGACCGGACTTCTATAATGATGGGAAAGAAAGAAGAGTCGAAGGACTTCAGGATGCCAGTGTTCAAGAATCTCTTTGATCGTCAGGATGTTTCCCAGGGATTTTGACATCTTCTCTTTGTTGATGTTTACAAATCCGTTATGGATCCAATAGAGTGCAAAGGGTTTCCCTGTGGCGGCCTCCGATTGGGCGATTTCATTTTCATGATGAGGGAAGATAAGGTCTTTCCCACCCCCGTGGATGTCGAAAGTTTCTCCCAGATGCTTCTGACTCATCACCGAGCATTCGATATGCCATCCGGGCCTTCCCCTGCCCCAGGGACTCTCCCAGAAGGGTTCACCCGGTTTGCTCGCTTTCCATAGGGCAAAATCCAGAGGATTTTCCTTCTTTTCATCTATCTCGACTCTTGCCCCCGCTTTCATCTCTTCTAAATTTCTTTTGGAAAGTTTTCCATAGTCTTTGAATTTTTCTACGGAGAAAAAAACAGTTCCGTCCCTTTCATAGGCATATCCTTTTTGGATCAGGGTTGAGACGAGTAGAATCATCTCCGAGATATGATCGGTAGCCTTGGGTTCTACGGTGGGTCTCTCCAGCCCCAATCGTCCCATATCGATATAGAACTCCTTGATATATCTTTCTGCAATCGTTTTATAATCGACCCCTTCTTCATTGGCTCGTCTAATAATTTTATCATCTATATCCGTAAAGTTTCGGACATAGGTGACCTCATACCCTCGATATCGAAGGTATCGATAGATGACATCGAAAACAATTGCCGATCTTGCATGGCCAATATGACAGAGATCATACACAGTTACTCCACAGACATACATTCCTATTTTATTCTTATGGAGAGGAACAAACTCCTCTTTTCTTCCCGAAAGGGTATTATAAATTCTTAGAGGCATCGACTCCTGACTCCTTCCTTTTTAGGGATTCTTTGCTTCGAGAGCGATTTTTAGGCGTTTAATCACTCTTTCCTGTCCAACAAGAGGGAGGATTTTGGATAATTCTGGCCCTTTCATCTTCCCGGTGATTCCCGCACGAAGAGGAACATAAAGGGATTTCCCTTTATGACCCGTCCTTTCCTCAAACTTGAGGAGGAGGGAAGACCAGCTCTCTTCCCCCTTTTCAGTGAGCTCTTTTAAGAGATCATAGATCTTCTGAAGGATTTTTTGATTCTCAGGGTCTTGGAGGATCTTCTTTGCCTCCTCTTCAATCGTAAATTTTTCATCAAAGAAGATCCCTAAGTATTCCTCTGCCTGAGAAAGGACGATGATATTCTCCTTCAGAAGGGAAGTCACCTCCAATAAGTAATTTTTTTCATACTGGTCTACCTTAATTCCCGCCTTTTCAAAATAGGGAATCAATAAGGTGAGCAGTCGATTCCCATCCATTTTTCGAATATAATGACCGTTTAACCACTCCAATTTCTGTGGGGAGTGAATCGGGGCATTCCTCGAGAGGGAGGAGAGAGAGAATTCCTCTCGTAATTTCTCTATCGTAAAGAGTTCTTCTTTTGAGGGAGGACTCCATCCCAAGAGGAAGAGATAGTTGAGAAGGGCTTCAGGTAGGAAGCCCTCTTGCCGATACTGAGCCACCGCGGTGGCACCATGGCGTTTACTCAAGGGGGTTCGATCTGGCCCCAGGATGAGAGGGTGATGGGCAAATTGAGGGGGTTGCCAACCGAAGGCCCGGTAAAGAAGGATCTGCCGGGGAGTATTGGAGAGATGGTCATCTCCTCGGATGACATGGGTGATCTCCATCAAGTGGTCATCAATGACACAGGCAAAATTATAATCCGCTACCCCGTCTGAACGAATAATAATAAAATCACCAATTCCACTTAATTCAAAACTCATCTTCCCGTGGATGAGATCCTCGAAGAGGACCGTTCCCTTTCCCACAGGAAATCGGAGGACGAAAGGGATACCTTCAGATTCCTTTTCAGAAATCTCCTTCTGGGTCAGGAAACGACATTTTCCATCGTATCTTGGCATCATGCCTTTAGAAAGTTGCTCCTTTCGCAAGGCTTCAAGTCTTTCGCGGGAGCAGAAACATTTATAACTCTTTCCTTCTCGAAGGAGTTGTTCTCCAAATTGACGATAAAGAGGGATTCTTTGAGATTGACGATAGGGGCCGAAGGATCCTTTTCCATCAGGGCCTTCATCCCATTCAATCCCTAACCATCTTAAATCTTCCAGAATGGCTTGAACAAAGGCCTCCGAAGAACGCTCGGCATCGGTATCTTCAATTCGGAGAATGAATCGACCCTCTTCGCGTTTAGCAAACACGTAATTGAAAAGAGCGGTTCGAGCGTTGCCGATATGGAGAAGCCCTGTGGGGGCGGGAGCAAAACGGACTCGGACAGCAGGATTCATCAGTTTTTATCGGATGCTCTAAAGGATTTTCTCTAAAGAGAGGATGGAGGAGAGTTAGAACCTTCCTGAACCAGAACAATAGCATAGGCAGCGATTCCTTCCCCCCTCCCGGCAAAACCAAGCCCTTCGGTCGTCGTTGCCTTTATACTAATCCTTCCTGATTCCATCTCTAAGACCTCTGAGATCATTTTTATCATCTTTGGGAAATATTCGAGAAGTTTTGGCTTCTCGGCAACAATCGTGGTATCGATGTTTAAGATTTTAAACCCTTTCTCTTTAACCATCTCGAAGACTTTTTTCAAGAGGTGGAGACTCGGGATATTTCGATATTGAGGGTCCGTATCTGGGAAGTGACGCCCGATATCTCCCTCTGCAATCGCCCCGAGGAGGGCATCACAAATGGCATGAGTAAGAACATCCGCATCCGAGTGACCCTGAAGACCGAGGAGATATGGAATTCTTACCCCACCCAGGATCAGGGGGCGGTTAGGAACTAAAGGGTGGACATCGTAACCAAATCCCATCCTCATCTCTCTCCCCCTTTTGATTTAGATTCCATTTGAAGAATGAGCCGGGCCAACATCAAATCTTCCTGGGTCGTAATTTTAATATTGGAATAAGAGCCTGGTAAGAGGCGAACCTTGACCCCTAATCGTTCCACAAGTGCGGCGTCATCTGGAACAGAAATTTCTTCAAGAGAAGAAGTGGAGTAGGCTTTTCGAAGAATATGGGCCTGAAAAGCCTGAGGAGTTTGGACCTGCCAGAGGGAGGATCTTTCTAAGGTTTGAAGTACGACTCCCTCGGCGCTCGCCATCTTGATGGTCTCCTTCACAGGGACTGCCACCACGACAGCTCCTGACCGAATGGCCTCTTGGATGGAGGCCTCAATCATTTCCTGAGTCACAAAAGGACGAACCCCATCATGAATGACGATAATCTCTGTATCCTCGGGTAAAGCCTCAATCCCTTTTTTAACCGAATCCTGTCTCCGCCTTCCTCCCGGGATAATTTTTGATACTTTTTGATAATGATAAGGTTCAATCACTTCTTTCAAACAAAACTCCAAATCCTCCTCTCCCACCACCACCAGAATGGAACGAATAAGGGGGCATCTTTCGAAAGGGACAAGGGTGTGGCTCAGAATAGGCTTATCGCCAAGAGAAAGAAACTGTTTCTTTAACCCCGCTCCAAGGCGTTGGCCTTTCCCTGCAGACACAATAATCGCGTCTGATTTAATCAAGGGTTGCTTCTTTCCACCGTTCTATTTAGTAATCCGTATGGAAGGAGTAATAATAATCTTTCCCTCGGCCCTCGCGTGCCGCTTCTTCTTTTAATTTAGCAAAGATCATCCTTCCTGCAGGGGTCTGAAGCACACTGGTCACCACGACATCCACATTTTTACCGATCTGTCTTCGACCGTTGTCCACCACAATCATGGTTCCATCATCCAGATAAGCCACACCTTGCCCGGTCTCTTTTCCTTCTTTTAAAATCTTCACATTAATTTCTTCTCCTGGAAGAACCACTGGCCTCAGGGAATTGGCAAGGGCATTGATGTTTAGGACTTCAATCCCCTGGAGTTCGGCTACCTTGATGAGATTAGAGTCATTCGTGACGATTTTCCCACCTACCTGTTTCGCCAGTTCGATCAATTTAGCATCCACCTCTCGGACAGAAGCATAATCGGTGTCAATGATCTGAACATCGGTGTTCGTCTGCTTCTGTAAGTGATTCAGGATTTCCAGGCCTCTCTTTCCCCGGGTGCGTTTGATAGGGTCCGAAGAGTCTGCAATGCGTTGAAGTTCATTGAGAATAAAAGTAGGGATGATAAGGGTGCCCTCGAGGAAACCTGTTTCTGCAATATCAGCAATTCGACCATCAATGATCACACTCGTATCAAGAATTTTTGGAGTTCCCCCCCTGGAGGAGAGTTTGGTAAAGGCTCTTCCTCCTATAGGGTGAAACTCTTCCCCCTTTTTTAACCCAATCCGAAGACCAATATAACCACAAATCCCATAGAGGAGAGCGGAAAAGGGAAGAGATAAAGGTGAAGTTCCAATCAGGCGGGAGAAAAAGATGCCAAAAACGAGATAAGCCATGATCAATCCTAGCACTAATCCAATAAAACTTCCTAAAAGGCATCTGAGAGGAATCTTCTTTAATCTCTCCTCAAGAAGGAGAGTGAGCCCGGCCAGGAGTACTCCTCCCAATCCTCCAATGAGAGGCATGTGAGGAGAAGAGGAGAGAGACTTCATGAATTCGAATCCTCCCCATCCACAGATCAAGAATAATATGAGACGAATAATCCAGACCTCCAATGATTTCACCTCCTTTCTGATAGAGATCAATTCTAAAAAGGGAGAAGATAGGAACGGTAGGGATGAATCTTAAGATCCAAAGATTGCCTTGATCTCCCTTAAGATTTCAGACTCTTTGACCTCTCGAGCAATAGCCAGTTCTTTTACCAAAAGATTTTTGGCCATATCCAGGATCTTTTTCTCTCCAAAGGAGAGCTCTTTTTCATTTTTTAGCAAATGGAGGTCTCTTAGGACCTCTGCAATCTCGTAGATTGAGCCCGTGTTGATCTTTTCCATATATTCTCGATATCTTCTATTCCAGGTCTGGTTGTCAATCGTGACATCTCGGTTCTTTAAAATCTCCATGACTTTTCGGACATCAATTTTTCGGATGACGGTTCTTAAGCCTGCAGATTTCACATTATCTTTGGGAACCATGATAGTCATTCCATTGTCTACAAACCGGAGGATATAAAAGATCTGTTCCTTTCCAGAAATTCTTTTCGTTTCAATAGCTTCAATGACTCCAACCCCATGGCCTGGATAGACTGCTTTATCACCTACCTGGAACATAGAATTAAACCTCCTTCCTCGTCTTCTCCTTACAGAAAGGTCTGTGCGGGGAGGGGATTAAAAATTAAATGAGAGAGTTTTTAGGATAATTTAAGACCCTTCTGTAAAGGCTAATTTTATAATATCCATCATTTCGGGTTTCTGACCTTGAATCCAACGAGCCACTGAGGCATCAATTCCCAAAAAGGATGAAATCTGAATCCTTCCTTTAACCTCCTTTCGCTCCTCTTGACTTCCTATGGGGAGAACCTCCATTACATCACCAATCTTTAAACCACTCAGTTTTCCTGCATTGAGATAGACTTCTCCCCCCTCCACCTTGGCAATCCGTCCAAACCATTCCAACCGGTCAAGTTCTTTATAGAGAACTCGGGCTAAATCCATTAAAGCCATCTCGATGGCTTTAGATTTCGCCTTTTCCTCAGCAAAGGTTCCTTTCACTTTGGTCGCGATGAGAGGGTTTTGAACAGATAGAGTTTTTATCATCTTTCCATGGCGGGTTTCGAAGATCTTGGCTTCAATCTGAATGATGGAAGAAGCAAGTTCCTCTTGGTCTTTTGGTCCTTTTGTAGTAAACAGATATGGACCAGAAAGCTGGCCGGTGACTACTGCATGAACGCCGAAGGCTTCGCTTAAAAGCCGTAAGCCTTTCTGGCTTTCCAATTCTCTTTCAGATAGCCCTCTTTTTTCAAAAAAATCTTTTACCATTGGATAGTCTATGAAGATGAGATGAGGAGTTTTTTGTGAAACTTCTTTCACTAATTTTTCGGCCATCCAATCCCCAAATACCCCTTCACCTGAAGAAGTCCTATCGTCAAAGTAGGCAATCAGTACTTTCTTTTTTAATAGAGGAGTAGGGAGGACCGTGATCGGTTGAGGAGCATCTAATTTTAAAGTAGGAGGTTGGGTAGAGGAAAGAGGGATTTCATCTTCTTCCTTTTGCGCCGAAGGGAGAAGATAGGATTCTTTATTGCTGAGATAGTCATCTACCGGGATATAGAGGTATTTAGATTGAGTGGGGTCTTGTTTGACCCTCGGATTAAGGACCTTTACATACTCCAATTTATCTATAATCACAATTTCTTTATCCACTAACTCTTTCATTTTTGCCTTATGAGGAGGCCCCTTCTTGATGGGAAACCAGGATGGGGTTGAACAGGCATAAATAAAAACAGGAAGGATGAAAAGAACGAAAAATGAAAACTTAGCTTTTTTCAAACCCATCTTTCCTTTTAAATTTAATAAATTATATCCTAAAAAAGTCTAAAAATCAATTGATGGAACGGAAATTTGTGAAAAAAATATACAAAGTTTAATTGTTTTTAACTATTTGTTATCTTTAATTTTTATTCATGGATATCTGTAAGGTGGGCAATGACTCTTTTTAAATCCTCGGGTGTGTCCACTCCTATTGGTTCATAATCTACATCTATTAATTTAATTCTATATCCATATTCTATCACCCGTAGTTGCTCCAATTTTTCAATATTTTCTAAGAGAGTAGCTTTCATCCGGGCCAATTTTAAGAGGAAGTTCCGGCGATACACATAAAGCCCGATGGTTTTATAGATTTTTTGAGACAGGAATCTTTCTTTTAATTTTGGGTCTGATAAGATCTGGTCGAATGAGAAATCCCTTGGAAAGGGAATGGGAGCTCTTGAGAAGTAGAGAGCAAATCCCTTCCTGTCCACCACCACCTTTCCCTGATTAGGGTTTATCCAGTCCTTTATATCTTTAATCCTCGTCATCAGGGAGGACATCATCAGAGTTTTATCTTTTAATAAAGGCCTTATAGCCTTATCAATAATTCTTCCTTTAATTAAGGGTTCATCCCCTTGAACATTTACAATAATATTTGATCGCAGGGTTTGAGCGACCTCTGCCACTCGGTCGGTTCCCGTAGGGTGGGTCGAAGAGGTCATTACTCCCTTAGCCCCGAATTTTTGAACGACCTTCAGGATCCTTTCGTCGTCTGTAGCAATGATCACTTCATCTATTAATTTTGATTGACAAACCCCCTCATAGACCCACTGGATCATTGGTTTTCCTAAAATATCGGCAAGAGGTTTCCCCTCAAAGCGTGTGGATCCATATCGGGCAGGAATAATTGCAGAAATCTTCATCGAATTCATTTTGAGAAATTTATCCCTCTTTTTAAATCCCTATGTCATTTAACCAAAATAAATTTATGCTGTCAATTCACGCTTCGAGGGTTTTGGGGATTCTCTTGCCATCCGGATTCCTTTCGTTTATATTGAAAGGGGAGGTTAGGATGATGAGCTTTATGAGAAGATTAAAGGACTATTTCATTGCCACCCGTCCTTGGTCATTTACGATGTCATTGATTTCGGTTTCGATAGGTACTCTTCTTGCAGGTGAAGATGGGCCCGTTTTATGGGGATGGTATTTCTTGGTATGTATCGGGATCCTCTGTTTCCATGGGGCTGCAAATACTTTCAATGATTTTTTTGATACCCGCTACAAAGTGGACCAACCAGACTCTCCAACGGCCCGTTATCGGCCTCAGCCCATCCTTTCCGGACTCCTCACTCCAGCTCAACTTTTAACCGAAGCCCTCCTCCTCAGCGGAATCACCGTGGCCATTGGTCTCATCCTCTCTTTGACAAGATCGATGCTCATCTTATGGATTGGTTTAATCGGTTTTTTCACCTGTCTCTTCTATACCGCATCACCCATTAAATTTAAGTATAAGGCTTTAGGAGAATTTTTAGTCTTTCTAATGTGGGGGCCTTTGATGTTTGAAGGAGCCTACGCGGTTCAACGGCAGGCTCTTTCCCTTAAAGTGTTTTACGTTTCCATTCCCTTCGGGATGCTTGTAGGGTTGGTTCTTCTGGCTAATAATATTCGGGATATCGATTATGACTCCCGACAGGGAATCAAAACGATCGGCATTCTCCTTGGGACGAAGCGAAGTCTTCACCTGTTTATCGGCATTATTTTAGCCGTTTATCTTTATATGATCGGGATGGTAGGAGCGGGGATCTTAAGCCCCTGGGGACTCCTTGTCTTCCTATCCTTCCCTAAGGCCATACAACTTTTAAGAGGTTTTATGAAGAGGATTCCGGAAGCTGCCGATGCCATTACTGCCCAACTGAACACCTTTTTCGGTCTCTTTCTAATTGTCTCTCTTATTCTTAATCGAGTGGTTCCTCTGTGATCTGGGGATCTATTCTCTTAGCCTCCCTGTGTTGGGCCTTTACCTTCGGTTGGAAATGGGGAAATTTTTGGTTCAAAATAGGTTTCTCTGTCATTTCAGTTTCCTTCTATTCTTTGCTCTGGGAACGCCCTAAAATCACTTTCAATCTCAATTCCATCCTTTATGGGGCTTTTTCTGCTCTCCTTCTCTATCTCCTTTTCCTCTTCGGGCATCAAATGGCCCCTTTGATTCTTTCAGAGGCTAAAATCCAAGTCAGGGCGATCTACGATTTAGGAGCGGAGAGCAATAAGACCGCTGTCTTTTTTCTCCTTTTCCTCATTACAGGGCCGGGGGAAGAAATCTTCTGGCGAGGATTTCTTCAGAAGCATCTTATGGTTCGATTTGGAGGTCTTTGGGGTACGTTCATTTCTGTAGCTCTCTATACAGGTGTCCATCTCTTTTCGTTAAATCCAATGCTCATTCTTTCTTCCCTTGTAGCCGGAGGGTTCTGGGGAGGATTATATCTTTGGAAGAAGGATCTCTTGCTCCAAATCTCTTCACACTCTTTCTGGAGTTCCTTTATTTTTACAGTAGCACCGATTCAATAAAGAGGAATTTAAAATGGGGTCCACTCCGAAATCCCTTTTTGGAAACCAAAGCGCTTAATTAATCCCTCCTTATCGAAGAGACTCACCAGAGTTCCTTCTTTTTGTTCAATCTTATCTCTTTCCCAATCCGTATTTCTCAGCCACTTCTTTAAATCCTGGAAGGGCTTTCTCGATCACCTTCTTTTCTACCGCATAGGCAATTCTAAAGTGGCCTGGCTTTCCAAATCCTCTTCCTGGTACGGTTAAAATTCTTTTCGACTGAAGCTCCCGAACAAAGGCCAGATCATCTTCAATGGGCGATTTGGGGAAGAGATAGAAGGCTCCCTGGGGTTTGACCACCTCATATCCAAAAGAGATCAGGGAGGAATAGAGAAGGTCTCTCTTCTCTTCATATTCTCTGATATTGATGGAGTTCCTCTGAAGAGGGGCCACTAATCTCTGCATTAACGCCGGAGCATTCACAAAACCAAGCGTTCGATTGGCAAATATAATGGCCGCCACTAATTCCTCCACTTCTTCACATGAGGGATGAACGGCGACATAACCGATCCGTTCTCCAGGGAGAGAAAGGTCTTTTGAATGAGAAGTGACTCGGATAGTATGAGGATAATATCGAAAGGGAATAGGAAGCTGAATCTGATCATAGACGATCCGTCGATACGCTTCATCTGTAATGAGATAAATGGTTTTCCCCAATTCTCGGCTTTTTCGCTCCAATAAGGTCCCCAAATTTTTTATGGACTCCTCATCATAGATGACCCCGGTTGGATTATTGGGAGTGTTAATCAGGATAGCCTTTGTCTTCGAGTGTATGGCTTCCTCTATATTTTTAAGATTCAGTGAGAAATCCTCATTGGTTTGAACTAATCGGATGACTCCTCCCGAATTCTCAATATAAAACTTAAATTCCATAAAGTAAGGAGAGGGGACAACAACTTCATCTCCTTCATCGAGAAGGGCTTTCAGAACCACATTGAGTCCCCCTGCCGCCCCCACCGTCATCACTACATGGTTTTCTGTAAAGGGTAAATTGGATTCTTCTTTGAGGTACTCTGAAATCGCTTTTCTTGTTTCAAGATAACCATTGTTGGGCATATAACGGTGCATTCCAGAAATGGGGTGATTCGCAAGTTCCTTCAACGCTTTCTTCAAGGCTTCCGGGGGCTCGAGGTTTGGATTTCCAAGAGAGAAATCATAAACATTTTCCTCTCCATAAATCCTTTTTAATTCCTCTCCCTCTTCAAACATTCGCCTCACCCAGGAAGCTCCTTCTAAAGCATCTTTTACCTTTTTTGAAATGGCCATTTCTTAAATACTCCTTTCTTCCTTATGGATTTCCTCATAAAAAAAGCCATAAGGTTTTCCCCTTATGGCTTTTTTAATAAAAAAGCCATGGGGCCTAATAAGGTCACCCATGGCTTTCCTTTCCCATTCAGGTAAGGTCCCTATGGGTGACCTTTGTTAAAATAAAAGTAAAAGAAATAAAAGTAAGACATTTTCTTCTCCAGAATTAATAAAATTTAAAACATATCTTTTCCCGCTTGTCAAGTGGAATTTTTGACTCGGAGAAATCCATCACTGAAAGGATAAAGGGCTTTTTAAAGCCCATTAGAAAAGGAAATTTTACCTACAATTGAGGAAATGCCTTTTCATGGACAAAAAGATAAAATTAGGCATAAAAATTGCCTATCAATTATAAAAAAATGAATCCTCTTGCATAAATTCTAAAAATTTGAT
>JBDOIB010000097.1:0-3910 GCA_041082155.1 Thermodesulfobacteriota bacterium
TACCACAGCCTGGGATGCCACACAGACAACCTTTTACAATATTATGATTAATATTTACGATCCAACAAAATGGTTAGCCACTCCTCTAGAGGTTTGGTGTGACTGGCATGACCAGATGTTAGAGAATGCCTATCTTGCAGCAGAGGCACCCAATTATAGATACTACATCGCCCCTGGCACCACGCACACGATTCTTGCCTATCCAGAATTCTATGAGGAAGAGTCTGCTGGGGTTCTTTTTATTGACTGGTTAAAAGCAATGGTAGAGAACCAGGGAGGGACTCATGGACATGGGGCAATTCCATGGATAAATGTGGAATGTGAAGATTGTGAAGCCCCTGTTGTGTGTCCTTAAAAAATAAATTCCTTTTGATTATTACTCTCAAAAACAGGGTCAGAGATGACCCTGTTTTTTTATGATCATTTTTGACTCTCGTTTAAATTTTTTGTAAAGTTTTGTGTATGGCTACGATTTACGGGTTTATAGAAAGAATCACCTACTTCGATGAAGAGAGTGGGTTTGTGGTGGCAAAGCTTCAAGAGAAGGGGAAGCGGGGACTTACGACCGTTGTTGGGAAAATGCCAGGAATCAATCCGGGCGAATCCCTGAAACTCACCGGTCAGTGGGTTCAAAACAAGAAATTTGGAGAACAGTTCCAGGTTGAGCATTATGAGATCACTGTTCCTGCAACGGTTCAAGGCATAGAGAAATACCTCGGTTCAGGATTGATTAAAGGAATTGGGCCCATCATGGCAGAAAGAATCGTTCGAAAGTTTGGTCTTGAAACTCTAAATATTATCGAAAACACACCGGAGAAACTTTCCGAGGTTGAGGGGATTGGACCCAAGAGGATCGAGATGATCACCCGTGCCTGGGAGGAGCAGAAGGAGATCAAGGGGATCATGATCTTTCTTCAGGGCCACGGAGTAAGCGCCACTTATTCGGTAAAGATCTATAAACAGTATGGGAGTCGATCGATCGAAATTGTAAGAGAGAACCCTTATCGTTTGGCTCAAGACATCCGGGGGATTGGCTTTTTGACGGCCGATCGAATTGCCCAGAATTTGGGAATCAATCCTAACTCCCTGATAAGGGCAAAGGCAGGGGTAATTTATGTTCTGAATCAATTCATTGAAGATGGCCATGTCTATTATCCAGAGAAGGAGTTAATCGAGAAGGCGGAGGAAATTTTAAAGGTTGACAGAGAAATCATCGAGAAAGCTCTCCTTGAGCTATCAGAGGAGAAAGAGATTTACATTGAAGAGACTCATGGAGATAAAAGTTCCAGAGTGGTCTATCTTGCCCCTTTCTTTTTAGCAGAAAAGGGGATAGCTCAAATGTTAAGGCTATTGAAGAATTCTCCATCCAATGTAAGAGCAATCCATCCTGAGAAGGCGATCGAGTGGGTTGAGAGGAACCTAAATATTCAATTGGCTGATAAGCAAAAAGAAGCGATTCTCCTTGCGGCAAGTTCAAAGGTTCTTATCATTACCGGAGGGCCGGGAACAGGGAAAACGACCCTCATTACAGCTATCCTCAAGATCTTTCAGCAATTAAGATTGAAGGTGCTCCTTGCTGCACCTACAGGGAGAGCAGCCAAAAGGATGAGTGAGGCGACTCGAGAGGAAGCCAAAACGATTCATCGATTGCTGGAATACTCCCCCCAGAAAGGAGGTTTTAAAAGAGACGAGGATCATCCCCTTGAGGCAGATGGAGTGATCATCGATGAAGCTTCCATGATTGACACCCTGCTGATGTATCATCTCCTCAAAGCGATTCCTTCCCATGCCCATCTGATTCTGGTTGGAGATGTTGATCAGCTTCCTTCTGTGGGGCCAGGAAATGTATTAAAGGATATTATTGATTCCGGGGCATTTACAGTCGTGAGGCTTACCGAAATTTTTCGTCAGGCTCAGGAGAGTATGATCGTGGTCAATGCCCATCGGGTGAATCAGGGTCTCTTCCCGTTTTTGAAGAGGGAGGAGAAAAAGGAATCTAAAGATTTCTATTTTATTGAGGAGGAAGACCCTGAGAAGATTCGGGATAAAATTTTATCGTTGTGTTCGGAGAGAATTCCTAAATATTTTGGTTTTCATCCTCTCAGAGAGATTCAGGTAATTACCCCCATGCATAAAGGGGTGCTGGGTGTAAGCAACCTAAATCTCGAACTTCAGAAGAGACTGAATCCTGAGTCTCGAGGTATCACGCATGGGAGCCGGGTTTTTCGATTGGGAGACAAGGTGATGCAGATTGTCAACAATTATGATAAAGAGGTTTTTAATGGAGACATCGGCTGGGTTAAGAGAATTGACCAGGAGATGGGTGAGATCATCATTGATTTTGATGGGAGACTTCTTCTTTATGAGACCTCCGAACTGGATGAACTTGTGTTGGCCTATGCCATTTCTGTCCATAAATCTCAGGGAAGCGAATATCCCGCAGTGATCCTTCCCATTAGCACCCAGCACTATGTCCTGCTTCAGAGGAATTTACTCTATACAGCGATTACAAGGGCAAAGCGTCTCATGGTATTGATCGGAACCAAAAAGGCTTTAACCATCGCCATCAAGAACAATAGACCTCAATTGAGATACACCCATCTTTCCGAAAGACTGAGAACAAAATGAAGGGTCTTTTTTTCCATAGATTAATCATTGCCTTGTATTTTATAAGAATTTTCACTTGACTTTCAAGTGATATAGATATAAGATAATAATATCATCAAGAGGAAAAGAAGGAGGGAAATAGATGGCAAGTAAAAGAACAATCATAACAATATCAGAGATGGAAAAACGCTGGCTGACAAAGTATACAAAAACCCATGGAATTTCAATGGCTGAGGCTATCCGAAGAGGAATTGCCTGCTTAAAAGCCACTCAAAATCCAGACCTTTATAAAAAAATAATTATGCGAACAAAGGGAATCTGGTTAAAAGGAAATGGACTGAAATATCAAGAGAAATTGCGGTCCGAATGGAGGGTTTAATCATGCTGGAACGACTTCTGGATTCCGTAATCCTTTTAGACCATTTCAATGGTATCGAGGAGGCCTCAACATTTATCGGGAACTTAGATCCAAATAAAACGGCAATCTCAGTTATTACCTATGCCGAAATCTTGGTTGGTTTTGAAAAGGAGGTTGTAGAAGATGTGAAAGCATTATTAAACTATTATCAAATACTGAGCATCGATTCATTAATTGCAGAAAAAGCCGCAGAGTTAAGACGACGTTATGGCTGGAAGCTACCGGATGCGTTTCAGGCCGCTCTTGCGCTCCATCATCATATAAAGCTGTGTACCAGAAATACAAAAGATTTTAATCCTAAAAAGCATTCCTTTATTGAAATACCCTATAAACTTAAATCCTTTTCTGATTAAAAAGCAAAACGAGCTCCACATCTCAGTTTTTCTACCAATCCCCCCATTTTTGGTGGTAAAGGGGAGTCAGCGAGAATGGCTTAAAAGGTTATCCCACTTTCTATTTATACGAACATCAATACTACTCATTCTACAGGAGAATAAGAAAAGAGAGGGAAATCGGTGAAGATTATGGAAAGGAATGTTCTCTGAACAGGCCAAAATTTATATTTCCATAATAATAGAAAAATCAAAGCATTCTTTGTCTTCTACTTCTTTACCTGAATTGCCCAAAACTACCATTTTCTGTTTATCACAGATATGCATTCCCCTGCATATTTATTCACACGATTGCTGAAGTATTCGATGACCCAAAAGTCACTTTAATCCATTTATTTTTTCCAAAAAATTAATAGCTCTTGACAGAATTTTGTGGTAGGAAGAATGGGTTTATAAAAATGCATTGGATGGATTATAATACTCCCTCTATTGTTTTTGTAGAAAACTTGTTTTGGGAGGCTTCATCCGATGCAAGTAAATTATCTCGCGAAAT
>JBDOIB010000144.1:0-1650 GCA_041082155.1 Thermodesulfobacteriota bacterium
TGTGGAGCATTGCATTATAGAATTGAAAAGCCTCTACAGAATCCCGATTCTAAACCTAATTCTCTGCTACAGCATGGAGCGCCACATGAAAAACCGGATTGACCTCTCTTTCCGAATCGAATTCGCGGTCCGCCAAAGCGTCGGCAAATTCAAATTGATCAAAATACTCCTCAGAATGATCAAACATGATTCGGGCCAGCTGTCTCTCTTCTTCGTTTAGTCCCTCCCGAGCACGTCTTAAGAGAGAGTGGATGCATTTTTGATCTGAATGTTTAAAAGCATCAAAGTTAGATTTAGATAGTCTCACTGCTTTCCTCTTGGTGGATTTTTTTTAAATATTTAACTGAAATACTTCTCTCGATAACTTTCTCATCCTCAGAATCTTTCTCCTTTAATTTGCCCTTAAAAACTCAACTTCGCAATTCTTCAAATTACTCTTCTAACTTTTAGAAAATTGACAAGGGGGGACTGCTATGTTATCTGCTTGAAGAAGAAATTTTAGACTTAATTCCTGGAGGGCTGGTGAGAATCTACTTTGGATATTCTTTTATGTAAAAAGATTATTGAGAATATCTCCCGGGTGATTGTAGGGAAGAGGGAATCGATTGAGCTTCTCGTCGTTGCCCTCATCGCAGAAGGACATGTGCTCATTGAAGATGTCCCGGGCCTTGGGAAAACTCTGCTGGCTAAAACATTGGCTAAGACCATTGGCGGGTCTTTTAGGAGGGTCCAGTTCACCCCTGATCTTCTTCCCACAGATATTACTGGGTTCAATATTTATCATCAGCAGACAGGACAATTTATTCTTCAGCCCGGGCCTGTGATGAGTAATGTGTTGCTGGCAGATGAAATCAATCGTACCATTCCCCGAACCCAATCTGCGCTTCTTGAAAGCATGGAGGAACGGCAGGTCACGATCGATGGGAAGACCTATCCCCTTCCCTCTCCTTTCTTTGTGATTGCTACTCAGAATCCAATTGAACTGGAGGGCACATTCCCTTTACCCGAAGCCCAGATGGATAGATTTCTACTTAAGATAAGGTTAGGATATCCCACTAACAGTGAGGAGATGACTATTCTTCAACGTTTTCAAAAAGAAGAGCCCTTTCTTCACATCCAAGCGATCACCACTCCTGAAGAGATTTGTGCGCTTCAAAAGGCTCGAAAAGAGATCTATCTCTCTGAACCAATCCGAAAATATATCACTGATCTCGTGGGGGCTACCCGATCCAGTCCATATTTACGGCTTGGGGCCAGTCCAAGAGGGTCTCTTGGACTGATGAAGGCGGGCCAAGCTTTAGCTGCCCTTCGGGGGTGGAACTATGTATTGCCAGACGATATCAAATCCTTAGCCATTCCGGTTCTCGCTCATCGTCTGCTTCTAAAAGAAGAAGAAAGGTTAAGAGGAGAAACTCCTGAAAACATCCTTAAAAAAATTCTCTCTGAAGTGCCTATCCCCGTTCCATTAAAAGAAAGCTAATCTATGGAGTTGCAAGAAAGACCTTCGAGTCTTTTTGTCATCCCTCTCGTTCTCCTCTTTGTGGCTTCTTTTCTCTTGATAGCTTTGATTCATCATCAATCGGAGCTTTCCCTTCTATCTCTCCTCGTTTTGGGCTTGGCTATTGGGACAAAGCTATGGGCAAAGATTAG
>JBDOIB010000167.1:0-11957 GCA_041082155.1 Thermodesulfobacteriota bacterium
TCCTCTTAAAATTAAGATTTTTAGCAAATTATACAAAAAAAATTATAAATTGCAAGAAAAAAATAACAAAGTTCAATTTTTTAAACTATGGAAACTTAAAAACAGGGTATCATTGAAAAATTAAAAGGAAAGGGTCTTTAAACCTTCATTCGGGATGCGTAGGCAAAAGCATTAAAATATCTTTTCCAGGCGTTTTCGGTTGAGCCAAATTGGTTTTCAAAGTAGAAATAATCAATCAAGATCTCTCTCAGACGTGTTAATTCTCTCAAGCGAGAAGGTTTCGATTTATTTTTTTCATCCTCAATGGTGAGCCACAGAAGTTCTAAGGCCCTTTCAATGGCATGGCGGCTATATTCATCATTTCTATTTCTCCAGGATATGGCCCGGATGACCTCGCTTCCAATATGAGCCATCTGGTCAAAAAAGGTCAATTCGAACCATCTTCCGGCAGAAAGTTCTTTGTGATAAACCTTCATCTCTTTACAAGTTTATTGACAATGTTGACTATTTTCTTCCTAATTTCGGGAGAATCTACAGAACGAGTATAGTTTCCCTGGGAAGGTCGTATATTTATCACCGAATCAAATTCAATCCAATCCTCTGTTTGGATTTCTGGATATAGATTAATTCCCCAAAGATTTTTTTGGTGGGAACCATCCTGGAGCAACAATGATTCTTCGTCAGAATGGAGCTCACCCCCGATAGCCATTATTTCTCTTTCAACGTCTACTACGGCTTTAGTAAAATCACCAAATATCTCCTTGGTCATCTTTTTTAGCTCCTCTAATGAAAGCTCATCTCTTACAATTTTCATGGTATTATTTCTTTATTATTTAATCGTTACCATGATTAAAATAGTCTGTCAAATGTTCTTCGAAATTTTTGGATTTCAACCCTCTCTTATTCTTTGTGGGAACATTAAGGCTTAGAAACAGATAAGACCAGGCAAGAAGATTTTAGTTGGGATTGGGGAATGGAGCGGGCAACGGGGTTCGAACCCGCGACCCTCGGCTTGGGAAGCCGATGCTCTACCAGCTGAGCTATGCCCGCACAGTTTTTAATATAAAAAATATTTTACGATTGGTCAAGTTTTAAATCTCCTGAAATTCCGTAGGGAGATAGGTTAATACCTCAGCACCGGTAGAAGTGACCTTCACCATATCCTCGATTCGAACACCGCCCCACCCCGGAATATAGATTCCAGGTTCAATCGTAAAGACCATCCCTTCCTGAAGAAGGTCCTGATTCTCTCCATTAACCACAGGGTCTTCATGGACGGCCAGCCCAATGCCGTGGCCTGTTCCGTGACCAAAGTATTCTCCATATCCCTGGCTCTGAATATAGTCTCTGGCGGCCTGATCTACCTCACAAATAAGGATTCCAGGCCGAATCTTTTCAATTGCCCGATCATGTGCAGTTTTTACAATTTCGTAAATTTTTCTTTGCTCCGAAGAGGAAGATCCACAGAAAACCGTTCGAGTCTGATCCGAATGGTATCCTTTGAATCTTGATCCAAAGTCAATCAAAACGAAATCCCCAGTCTCAATCTTTTTATCACTCGCCCTTCCATGGGGAAGAGCAGAGCGGAAACCCGAGGCCACGATAATATCGAATCCCGTTGCCTCAGCTCCATGGTGTTTCATAAAGAATTCCATCTCAAGACTCAGCTGTTGCTCCTCAGCTCCTGCTTTCAAAATTTTCATAGTATAAAGAAATGCCTCGGAAGCAATCTCAATAGCCGAACGAATGAGGGATAATTCGGATTCGTCCTTTAACACCCTGAGATTTCTTAATTCTCTCTCAAGGGGAACAAGCTCTATCTGGGCACCCAATTTTTCAACGAGGGATTGGTAGAGGGAGAAAGGAAGGGAGGGAGATTCGAAACCCACCCTTTTTAAATTCAGGTCCGATAATAGGGTAACGATCCCATCAATTTTTTTCTTGTAGCGAATAATTTGAGAGTCGCAAACTTCATCCTCCGCCTGTGTCCAATATCGGGAATCGGTCAAAAAGAATGCCTCTTTGGGAGTAAGAAAGAATACCGCATCACTTCCTGTAAAACCCGAAAGATAGCGAATATTTTCTAAGCTAAATAATAACACTCCATCAAGATCCCGGGACTCCATAATCTTTCTTAAAGGGGTTCTTTTTCTATCGAGATTCAAATTTTCTTTCCTTTTTTATCTTTTGAATGTGATCGAGCCATCTTTTCAGAAAACGAATCTTTTCCTCAGGGGAACGGAAGGAATAGTAACATTTTTGAGACCTCAGCTCCAGACGAACCTTTAATTCTTTAAGTCTTTGCTGAATTTCTGGATCGGAAGGATCTTTTTTTGAGAGGGCCAGATAAATCTCATAGGCTTCCTTGAGATGGCCCTGTTTAAGATAGATCTCTGCCAGTGTTTTGGTGACAATTGGAGGCATTGTTTATTAAATTATGGGATAGGATTAAAAAAGTCAATCGAGAAACTTAAAGTAGCCTGCCTCAGGGACCGATTGCTGGTGGTTATTCTTTTTGGTATAATTTTTATTAAAATCGTATTTTTATGAAGAATTATCAATTCCATCCCACTTCTATCCGTCTCCTTTTTGACCGTATTGCTCCTAAATACGATGTGATCAACCACCTTTTAAGTTTAAGACAGGACATCTCCTGGAGAAGGAAGGCTATCCAGGAGCTGAAAGGCTATGAGGGATGGATCCTTGATGTTGCGACAGGGACAGGAGATGGAGCCATCGAGATCATCCGTCAAGACAATCATACCAGATATGTTTTTGGAATAGATTTTTCTGAACCGATGATCCGAAGAGCCCAAAAGAAGATTATCCAGAAGGGACTCCTTCAAAGGGTCTCTTTGGGTCTTGGAGACGCCCTTGCCTTACCTTTCCGAGAGAATACCTTTGCGGCCTCTTTCATCGCCTTTGGCTTAAGAAATATTATTAAGAAGGAAGAAGCCCTCTCTGAGATGGTCCGTGTGATCAAAAAGGGGGGGAAAATTGTGATCTTAGAGTTTACCTATCCTCAAAAAGTTCCGATGAACTGGTTCTATTCCGTTTATCTTAAAAAGATCCTTCCTTTTATTGGAGGTCTCCTCTCCGGGGACAAAGGGGCCTATGCTTATCTACCAGAATCGATTTTTCGTTTCCAGAACGCTGGGGATTATAAGAATCTTATGATCAGCGCAGGCCTGAGGGAGATAAGATCAATTCCTCTTACCGGCGGCATTGCCTCAATATTCTCCGGGATAAAGCCATAAAGATGATAAGACCTTTTTCACCTGCAGACCTTCCACCTCTCCTCCAAATCGAAAAAGAGTCTTTTCCGAAATCCCCTTATAGTTGGATGACCTTTATGGAACTTTATCTTCTCTATCCAGAAACCTTTCTCGTCTACACGGATAAACCTCCGGGAGAGGAGAAAGAAAAGATTTTAGGATATATCGTTTATTCACCAGAAGGACACATCATCTCCATTGCAGTCCATCCTCAACATCGAAGGAAGGGAATTGGTCGAAAACTTATTCAGAAGGCGATGGAAGATCCTCCCCAGAAAGAATTATGGGCAGAGGTCAGGAGGAGTAACCGAGGAGCCCAGGCCTTTTATTTTAAAATGGGGTTTAAAGTCACCGGGATGGTTCCTAATTATTACGGGAATGAAGATGCGTTGATCATTCAATGGAAGGCCCTCTCATAAGCGTTTATTTTGAAAATCTAATAAAATCCCCTTTTGTAATTCGATTCGCCTTAAACCAACCTTTTTTCATTTCGAGGGCATAGAGGATGGGCTTAGGAGGAAGATGAGACTCCAAAGAGAAGGGTTCCATATCCGTGATTTCGACAATTCGGCCTTCCTTGTCAATAAACGCGATGCTTAAGGGAATGGAAGTGTTTTTCATCCAGAACCCATGATAATCCTCTGATTCAAAAATAAAGAGCATCCCTTCATCTTTTCCGAGGTTTTTTCTCTCCATCAAGCCTCTGGCTCTCTCCTCGGGTGTTCTTGCCACTTCCACCCATATCTCCCTGTCTTTGATAAAGAGGGGTATTTTTTGAAGGGTTTGACCATCCGAGAGGGACTCTCGAAAAGCAAACAATAGGAGAAGGAGGAAAAGAAATCCCTTAATCTTTTGGACCAGAGGCATATCCTTCTTCCCACCCCCTTTTTTCGATGAGATCATAGAGGTTTTGAATCTCCTGACGAATCTTTCCGGTGTTCCAGTGAATAAATAAGATCCAGAGGGGTAGGAGAATCCACAGGATTAAGAGGATCCCTAAAAAGATGAGCAACGCAATCCCCAAACCCGAGGGAAGTTCTTTCAGGATCTGTTCGATAAAAAGTTCCATAGACGATAAGGACCTCCTTCTTTTTTAGGGAGGGGTTTTCTGTTCCCCACCCAATCTTTTCCTCAATTTTTCATTAATCTTCAGAATCTCATCAGCATCTGAGCCGCTTAATTCCCAGGAGTAATTATCCTTTCCATCCCGCCTCAGTTTAATCTTCACTTCGGGAGAAAGGGGTTCGACCTCTTTCTTTTCCCTTTCAACTGTTATTTTAGGCGTGATCTTAGCAGGAGTGGAGGGCTTGAGCTCGGGAGGGGGAGAGGAAGATTTAGATTCGCATGCTACGATAAAGGCTAATAATAAAAAAATGGCCAGAATCTTTTTCATGTTCCCCTTTTAAAAACAGAAGCTCAATCCTCTTTAATCAGCTCACGACATCCCTTTAGGAAATCCTCTTTGGTGGCCGCATTCTGAGGAAAAGAATAGGTCTTAAATTGCACTTCCACTCCTTTGGGAATGTAGCCACCCTGGGTCAATTTGACCTGAACTCTTTCTCCAATCTCCCGGGCTAATTTCTCATCAATGAAAGAAAAGATGTAGATCGTATTATTTTGGAAGGGAATGACCGTATCGACTGAACGGACCATCTTTTGGAGGGCATACCTTACCCCTTCCCACGACTCAGGGTGAAGTTCGATCTCCTTTTTCCCTTTCGGATCCCAGAAACGAACTCGAATTATAGAAAAGGAGAGTCCATCCCTTTCAGCATCTTCCAGCATGGGTTGGATCAGGAGCTGAAAGATGGTTCGAACTCCAAGAAGAGGGATAGTAAAAATGAACGAGCTCCCGCTCCCCAATCGGCTTTCTGCATGGATGCTTCCCTTATGCTTTTCAATGATCTCTTTTGTGATGGCAAGTCCCAGGCCTGTTCCCATAGAGATTCCGGTTTGAGCTTTTTGAGCCTGATAAAAACGGTCAAAGATCCTTGGAAGATCCTCAGGGGCAATGCCCATTCCTGTATCCTTGACGACCACCTTGAGGTAATCTCGGGTCTCGGTGAGGCCTCGTGTATCAATCGTAATCTTTCCTCCTGGAGGGGTGAATTTGATTCCGTTATTAATTAGATTGATGAAGACCTCTGCCATTCGGTTTCGGTCAATCAGGACCGGTGGGATCTCAGGATCGAGATGGTTCTCCAAGGCTATTCTTTTTTCTTCCAGAGAGGGGGAGAGGGTGAGCAAGACTTCCTCGACCACATCCAACAGTCTGGCCGATTCAAATTTCAATTGGAGCCCTTTCCCGGATTCAATCCTTGAAAAGTCAAGGAGGGTGTCAATCAGACTGGTCAATCTTAAAATATTTTTATGAGCTATTCCTAAGTACTCCTTCTGCTCTTCTGTCAGGCTTCCACCATGACCTTCGAGCATGAGGGAAATAAACTCCTTGATCACCGTGAGGGGAGTTCGAATCTCATGGGAGACACTGGAGATAAAGACCGATTTAAGTTGATTAAGCCTTTTCAACTCTTCGTTTAACTTCTCCAGTTCGATAGATTTCTGAGTCAGATCGGAAATGAGTTTCCTCTCCTGAACGACCCGTTTGAGTTTGGCTCTCAGCTCATCCAGAGAAAAGGGTTTATTGAGGTAGTCGGTTGCCCCTGCGGCCACCACATCGGTAAACGTGTAGGAAGTGCCGTGCCCCGTCATGGCGATAATATGAAGATCCGGAAATTCCTCTTTGACCGTCTTCATCAACTCCAAACCATCCATATCCGGCATCTTGATATCGGTAAGAAGGATGGTAAAGGGCTCTTGCTTTAACAAGGATAAGGCCTCCTGTCCACTCTTAGCTGAGGAGGCCTCATACCCCAGGAGGTGGATATATTGAGAAACCATCTCAAGAATGGGGATTTCGTCATCAACAATTAATATCCGTTCTTTCTCCATCTCCAATCCTGTTTAGGGATAAGGATATTCTTTTTAAAAGAGAATTTCAATAAAAATTATTAAGGTTTGGGCTTTTAGGGGTTGAACCCTTTCGGTTCCATTTCCTTTTTCCAGGAAGAAAGAAAGATATTGAATTTCTCGGAGGTTCCGGTAGGGAGATTAAGAAAATGGGTTCCCGCGGGAATAGAGTCCCCCGAAAGATGGGGATTGAGCTCTTTTACTTCTTTATAGTACCGACCAATGGCTCTTGCAATCTCCATCAGAGGGAGGGGTTGAGCAAGTTCTATCGGGATTCTTTCTATCCGTAAGGGATCGTAGAATTCATTCTCCTCAAGGGAAAATCCATATTTCTCCGGATGAGAGAGAATGATCTTTGCTACCGCGATCTTATAGATATATCGTTCTGTCTCCATAGGGAGATCGAGGTAGAAATAGTTTCTTGTCTTCTGGAGTTCGATCTCCTTTCGTATTCGATTTTCGCCGGCATTATAAGCCGCCATCGCAAGAATCCAGCTCTGGAACTCATCGTATAGATTTTTTAGATAGTTGAGAGCTCCTTCCGTAGCCTTAAAGAAATCAAACCGTTCATCCAGTCCCGAGCCTCTCCTCATTCCATATTTCTCCCCTGTCGAAGGGATAAATTGCCATATTCCTGCAGCTCCTGAAGGAGAGACAGCCCGAGGTCTCAGAGCGCTTTCCGTGATGGTGAGATATTTTAGATCATCCGGAAGATTCATCTCTTTTAGCTTCTGTTCAATATAAGGGAAGTATCGACGGGCTCTCTTCATCCAAAGAAGGACCTGCGCTTCGGAGTCCAAAGTGACTAAAAATTCCCTGTCTAAATTTTCCCAGATCTGGCGGTCCTCCAAAGGGAATCTTTCGCCACAGAGGCTCACTTCTTTAGGAACTTTATAAAATGAGAGGGGACGACGAAACGATAAGGGATTTATCTTTTCTTTAAGAGAGACCACTTGATATTGGAGTTCTTCCACAAAGCGTTCAAGAGCCTTGATCCTTTCGGTTAACTCTTTTAACGTTCCATGGAGATCCTTTTCCATCCTGTCCCCTTCGAGGGGCTCCTTGATAGAAGATTCAGCCGCAAAGGCAGGGATTGAAAGAATAGAAAATAAAATAGAAAGAATCACCATCTTTTTTATCATCCTTAACCTCCCCTAAGGTTATTCCCGCACAAAAAATATTCTTGGGATTCCTTTCGTTTCGTAATATAATATATTAATAAATACAAGAATGGAAAAGTGGGTCAAGGCAGGGATTGTGGAAAATAGATTTGAGGGAGATCGAATCTCTCAGGTTCTTCGGGAGGCGGAAATTCCCTTTATGATTCGTTCGTTTATGGATACGGCCTATGACGGACTTTATATTCCTCAGAAAGGATGGGGGATGGTGATGGTTCCCGAGGATTGGTTGAGTGAAGCGGAGAGAATAATTCAAGAGGTCAAAAAATCTTTCAAGGAGGAGAAAGAATGAAGCTGGAGAGCATGGAAGAGATTTTGAGGTTCGCCATTCGAAAGGAGGCCGATGCAGCCACGCTTTATCGAATGATGGCTGAGCGGTCAACCCCTGGCCTAAGGAAGGCCTTTGAAGAATTGGCAAAAGAGGAGGAGGGTCATCAAAAGAAACTTCAAGGATTCGAGGGGAAAAATCTCCAAGAGATCGAGGTCAAAGAGATGAAGGGACTGGGGCTTTCGGAGATGATGGAGGAGGTTCCTTTTAGCCCCGAGACCCATTATGGAGAACTTCTTCGAATGGCTATCAAGAACGAGGAACATTCTCAGAGACTTTATCTGGAGGCAGAGAAGCTGGTAAAGGATCCAAGTTTGAAAAAGTTGCTCTCACTTCTTGCTCAGGAGGAATCTTTCCATAAAGAAAGACTGGAGAAGATTTACGAAGACGAAATATTGAAAGAATTCTGAGAGAAGCGGAGCGGAGTAAAAATGGTTCCCCTATCGTTTTCATGGGATACAGAGAAGGGAAGAATCTGTTTCCGATGGGATGGCATTGGATCACTGGAATGGAAGGAGGGGATAGGTGGGCTCAAAATTTTCGGATTCCCTATCCCCATTCGAATCAACATTGAAAAGGTTTCGAATTTTAGAGTTCCAATCCGATGGAAGTATGTAAAGGGAACCGTTTCTCTCCTTAAAAGCTTGAATATCCATAGGATCGAGACAACGATTTCTCTTCCCGATCCGATGATCAATGGGATCCTTTACGGAGGATGGGCGATTTTTCAAAACAAAGTGAAGGAGAAAAGGATTTATGCTACGGTGAACTTTTTAGGTCAAAATTGGTGGAAGGGAGAAGTTTCTCTTCCTCTCAAAGCCGGACTCGCACATTTCAAAAAATGGATCCTCCCTATGCTCCTGGAGATAAGGAGAAAGGGGAAAAAGAAAGGAGGAGTCAGAAATGGAAGCAACCGAACTTATTAAAACTTTATTAGAGGGGTTTAAAGCGGTAGCCAAAACAGAGACCATTGTGGGGGAAGGAATTAAGGCAGGGGATTATATCGTCCTGCCAGTCTCGAAAATCTCATTGGGGATTGGAGCAGGAGCCGGAACGGAACAGATCAAAACTTCCGGAGGAAGTGGAGGGGCAGGAGGAGGGGGAATCTGTGTTGAACCCATTGCCTTTTTATTGGTGAAGGAGGGGGAGGTTTCCATCCTCAATCTCAGAAGGATGCCTGCAATGGTTGAAGCCTTTTTCGGAAAGATTCCCGATATGGTAGAGAAGGCGATAAACATTGTGAGGGGAAAGAAGAAAGAGGGAACCTGAAGAGAAAATGAAGAAATTTGAGTTTATAGACCATACCGCAGACATCGGGTTTGTAGTCTACGGAGAGGATTTGAAGCGTCTTTTTGAGAATGCGGGGGAAGCGTTTTTTACCGTCATCACCGATCTGGAGAAGGTGAAGGGAAAGACAGAGCGAAGGATCGAGATTGGAGGGGAGAGTCTCGAGCGGTTGATGGTGGATTGGTTAAATGAACTCCTTTATCTCCACGAGGTGGAGAATCTTCTGTTTAGTCAGTTCGAAGTGGAATCCGTGGGTGAGGAGGGACTGAAAGCCAGAGTGAAAGGAGAAGCCTTTGAAGAGGCAAGACATCCGATAAAAACAGAGGTGAAAGCAGTCACCTTTCACCAAATTCAGGTAAAGCAAGAAGATAACCTTTGGAGGGCCCAAGTGATCTTGGACCTCTAAAGGAGGATTGAACAAGAGAGGTGAGTCGTGAAATGGAAGAAAAAGTAAAGATCCAGAAGATTGATCATTATCGGTGGAGAATCCCTCGAGAAGGGAAGATGAGGACGGAAGGAGTGATCTACGCAGATGAGCGAATGCTTGAGGATATTCGGAAAGACCAGAGTCTCCTTCAGGTGGCCAACGTGGCTTGGCTTCCAGGGATTGTGGGTCCCTCTTTAGCGATGCCAGATATCCATTGGGGTTATGGATTTCCTATTGGAGGGGTAGCAGCATTCGATCTTTCTGAGGGAATCGTCTCCCCAGGTGGGGTCGGCTATGATATTAACTGAGGAGTGAGATTGATGCGCTCAGGTCTGAGCCGCACCGAGATTCAGGGAAAGATAAAGGATTTGGTTAGCGCCCTTTTTATTAACATTCCTTCAGGAGTGGGGTCCCACCGGAAAGACCTAAAATTGAACCGAGAGGAGGAAAGGCGGGTTCTTCACCAAGGGGCTCGTTGGGCCTTGGAAAGGGGTTATGGCACTGAGGAGGATCTCGAGCACATTGAAGAACGAGGTTGTATAGAAGGGGCCGACCCTGACCTTGTCTCGGATAAAGCAATGGAACGGGGGAGGGCACAATTAGGAACGGTGGGTTCCGGAAATCACTTTGTCGAAGTGGGTTACGTGGAAGAAATCTTTGATGAGGAGATCGCTGAAGCACTGGGTTTATGGAAGGATCAGGTCACCATTCTTGTACATACAGGGTCAAGAGGTTTAGGTCACCAGGTTTGTGATGATTATATCCGGATCATGATGGATGCAGCGAAGAAGTACCAGATTGAACTGCCCGATCCACAACTCTGTTGTGCCCCGGTCGATTCCCCAGAGGGTAGAGATTATCTTTCTGCCATGGCCTGCGCAGCCAATTTTGCCTTTGCCAATCGGCAGATGATTACTCACTGGGTGAGAGAGACCTTCGAGCAGGTTTTTCAAAGGAGCCCTAAGGACTTAGATTTAAAATTAATCTATGATGTTTGTCATAACATTGCCAAGATCGAGACCCATACGATCAAAGGTGAAAAAAGGAGGGTTTGTGTTCACCGTAAAGGAGCCACCCGAGCCTTCCCTCCTCATCATCCAGAGATCCCTTCCGAATATCAAGAGATCGGTCAACCCGTTCTCATTCCAGGGGATATGGGAAGATGTTCCTATGTTTTAATTGGGACGGATGAGGCCATGAAAGAGACATTTGGTTCCACTTGCCATGGGGCGGGCCGAGTCATGAGTCGCCATCAGGCCATCAAGGCGGCTAAGGGGAGATCGATTGCAAAAGAATTGGAAAGCAGGGGGATCATTGTCAAAGGAGCCAGTCGAGAGACCCTGGTGGAGGAGATCCCGGATGCTTATAAGGACATCAACGAAGTAGTCGAAGTGGTCCATCACGCCGGGATCAGCCTAAAAGTCGCAAAGCTCGTCCCAATGGGAGTGATTAAAGGTTAGAAATGAATAGGAGGAGGACAGAGACTATTTATTATTCTTCATTTGACTCTTCTCTTCTTGGAAAGGTTTTCGTCGCGTCGACCGAAAGAGGGACATGCTATGTCGACTTTCTTATCGCAGAAAAGAAATTCTTAAAAAGTTTGAAAAAAAATTTTTATGGCCGGATTATCAAAGATGATTCAAAAAATGAAGAGGCTGTTGATCAGTTAAAGGAATTCCTTTCCGGAAGACGTAAATATTTTGACTGCAAATTGGACTTAAACGGGAGCCCCTTTGAGAGGAAGGTCTGGTCCTTCTTAAAAAAGATTCCTTACGGGGAGACCCGGTCTTACAAGGAGGTGGCCGAGGCGATAGGCCATCCAAAGGCCTTCAGAGCCGTGGGGAGGGCTAATGCCCATAATCCCATCCCTTTAATCATTCCCTGTCATCGAGTCGTTGAAAGCAATGGAGGCCTTGGAGGATATGGGCATGGGACAAGGGTTAAGAAGATGTTGTTAGATTTCGAAAAGGCCCATGGATTTTGACGAATTCCTAAAAGAGACTGCTCCATCCCTTGGACTTCAGTGGCGTCCTTTTCAAAGAAGAGGGATTAAAAGAAAGATTCAACGACGGATGGCTCAGCTCGGGTTTCCGGAGTTTGAAGATTATGCATGTCAGGTCAAAAAGGACGAAGGGGAACAGAGGTATCTCATCAAGACCTTGACGGTCACGATTTCAAGATTTTTTAGAGACGCCGAGGTATTTGAGAGTTTAAAGGAGTCCATCTTCCCGGTTCTTCTTCAGGGGAAAGAAAGAGAGATAAAAATATGGTCCATTGGATGTGCCAGTGGAGAAGAGCCCTATAGCCTTGCCATTCTCTGGAGAGAGGCGTTTGAGAAGGCATACCCGGACATCCAGCTTTCTATCTTGGCCACGGATGTGGATGAGAAGATGATTCAAAGAGCAAAGGAAGGGAAATATAGGAAAAGCGCCTTAAAGGAGATCCCACCAAAGATTATCGAGCATTATTTTAAAAAAGAGAATGGAGATTAC
>JBDOIB010000450.1:0-1220 GCA_041082155.1 Thermodesulfobacteriota bacterium
AAGATCTCTCGTCCTCCATCTCTCCACCGCCTCCACTAACTCCTTGTTGGCACTACTGACCTCCGAGGGAGAAAGCTTCCGACCAAGGAGCCTTGAGGAGATCATGGAAAGAGAACGGGTACTGATCCCGCTTAGAAACATCAAACAGAGATCCTGCCGAAGATCCTCCTCATACCTCTGGCTTCGAGCAATAATACGGGTCTTAAATTTTCCTTTCCGATCCCGGGGAACCTCTACATCCACCGGACCGATCCCCTTAAGGGTAAAATGGCGATCATAAGAACCATTACGATGATTAGGATCTTTCTCCTCCGTCCGTTCATAACGCTTCCGACCCAAAAAGTGGGTCAACTCCATATCCATCAGTTTGGAAAGATATTGGCCCACTGCTTCCCGAATGTCCATCCGAATCATCTCAAAAATCTTCTCCGGTTGTTTTTCAATCTCCTTGAAAAGGGTTACAACTTCTGGTACATTAATCTCTACTTTCATAGGCGCTTCTCCTTTCTTTTCCGCCAGAGGCGGATCCGACTCGGTCGGATTGGATTTTGGGTCAAATCCTATTTAAGGAAAAGCGCCTTTCTTTTCAACCTCAGAATTTACACAAATTATTTTACACTACCCAGATATTTAATGCGTTATTTATAGTTACTAAAGTTTTGCATTTTTTATCCCCATAATTGTTCGAGGTAACTATCGAGAATGTTTTGTTTAAATCGAATTTTCATGGTTCTTAGGGTAAGGCGAATGGTTTCTAATAGGATATGGCTTCGAAGCTGAAAAGCTAAATAACGAATAGATACATCTAGAGCCTGTTTTTTATCTCTGAGCCACTGAAGAACTTTAAGGAGCACAAGGACGAAATAACAGAGCAGGACTAAAACCATATGACGTTGAATCGCTTGAAGAGTTCTTCCTTGATAATGTCCGAATCCGAGTCTTTGTTTGAGGTCTTTGATCATCTGTTCGATCTTCCATCGTTTGGCGTAATATTTGATGATATCGACTGCAGATAAATGAATATTCGTACAGACCAAATAGATGGGTTTTTTACGTTTTTCTTTGACCACCACGATGGCCACTTTCCCCACGTCCTTCATCTCCCCAATGAACTTGGCGATCCGGAGGGTTTTGGTCTTTCCATATACACACAGGGAGACCTCTCGATAGGAAGAAACCAGTTTCAAAAGGCTGCTCCCGCTGGTCTTTTTCCTATCCCT
>JBDOIB010000226.1:0-1054 GCA_041082155.1 Thermodesulfobacteriota bacterium
AATCGATCTGGCCAGCTTTATTCTGTTTTAGAAACTCATCAAGAAAAGCTTGCAATGAGCCCACCGGCAAGGTGCTCTTTGGGGCCAAAAGTTCAACCAAAAGTGTCCTTTCTTTATCGACCAGGCCAAAACCGTGAATTGAAGGCGGGAGGGCCTTCAATTTTTCTTTTATTTCTTCAAGGGAGGAGTAATGGGTTACTCTGATCTCGTGGTTGAAGAAAAGGTCAATTTCTTTAACTAGATCAATTTCTGGTTTCAAATCAAATAACACCCGGTGGATGGGCTCAAAGACAAGAGCCGGATCATGAAGATTAACCACCTCAACCATGGCGTAGCGAAGAGGGGAGTCCGAAGATAAGGCATCCTGGGGGAGAAGAGACTTTTTCTTTTCCCAAATAGTCTTGGCCGTGGCCAGAGAGTGATTACCATCGCCAACCGCATAGAGAAAAACTGGAGTTTCAGGTGAGACTTGATAGCGAGAGGCAAAATGAGTTGCTTTAGCTAAATCTCTTAAATTCTCGATAATTGCGGCTTCAATTTTTGCATCGCTAATGAGCCAACCTAGAATGTGGCCTGAATTAAACATGAGATCGAAGTCGTAAAGCTTTTTCAATCCAGAATGTTCATTTTTAATCATGGTTCGCAAGGGGCCAATCACTCGATCTTCAGGATCATCAATAAGCACCAGCACATGGGGAACTTCAAGGGGAGCTCCTTCTCGTATCTTCACTCGCGGAGGGATTCTTTCAAGAATAGTTCCTTCTGTAGCCCGAATCAAAGTTTTTGCGCCCGGATTGAAATCATAGTGTTCTAAATCAAGGCAAAGTAAAAGGCCGCCCCGCTGACCTGAGGCGACCTGCCTTTCTACATAAACCAAGCCCTCATAAGAAACGAAAATTTCCTCCTCAAGATAACGGTGCATCCTTTCTCTGATTCGCCTAATTCTTGCTTCGGGATCTTTCTCCTTTAGATAGACTTCGGGATAGATAAGATGAAGGGTTGAAGGGGAATCCCCCACGAATCTTTCAACTTTCTGCCAATATTCAGGTTCTGA
>JBDOIB010000233.1:0-2633 GCA_041082155.1 Thermodesulfobacteriota bacterium
TTCTTTTCTTTCGATATGAAGATAAAAATCATTCCCCTTTTGTTCAACTGTGACAGTGGCTCCTTGACTTTGAGCAAATCGTGTCACGTTATCCCTTGCCGACGGATTATCCACGATGACCATCCACTCCTTTTCTCCCACCTCTTCAATCGCTTTTTTTGTGTTTAACACCGGTTGAGGACACGCCAACCCTCGACAATCAATCTGTTTCATAACATACCTCCCTTTTTTCATAAATAATCATTTCATGTTTTCTCCTGAAGCTCTATTGGGACTCAACAAACTAAATAATAACAAAATTATTAGTTTGAGTAGTTTTTTATTTCATTTCTTTCTATCTTACTAGATGTTCCTCTTAAGATTCGATAATCCCCGGCGCGAATGGTGAATCGAATGGAATCAAGATATTCAAAGATAGGTTGGGCCTGGGTTCGGCCAATTCCAATGACCTCCATAGCCTCTCCTAAAGCTATCTTTCCATTCTTTTCAATATGTTGCTTTATAATGGTTTTAATTTCTTCTACAGATTCTGAATGAATCAATCGATGATTTTTAAGTTGGATCAATCTTCCTTCGTTTACCATCAACTTTAAAACCCCCTCAACCGCTTTCTCTCCATAATGGCTTCTTACCCTATTCAGGACATCCATGGGAAGGGGTCTAAACCCCGTAGCCCTGCAGAGTCGATCTAATTCGTTATAGATTGCTTTCTGTTTTTCGCTCAGGGTTTGTTGAAATCCGGTTAACTTGATCCTTCCTTTTTGAATCTCGATCTTTCCATCTTCCCTGAGCTTCTGAAGGGCCTCCTCAAATAGCAATGGATCCAAATGCTGAGAAATCCTGGCTCGTATTTCCTCCTGGGAGGCATCTTTTAAATCTGGGTTCTTTTCGTGATATTCTTTGAGCCTCTCGATAATATCTTTTTTTAATTGTTCAATCGAATCCATATGGATGAGGGATCCATCACCGATTCTTAAGATTCGATTCTCTTTCGACAAAACCTCGCAGCCTTTTTCGATCTCATCTATACTTAATCCAAGCCTTTTTGTGAGCTCTATCGGTCTGAGCGGTCTATGCTTCTCTTTTTTAATTAAAGCCTCGATGGATTTGTAACTATCTCTATTTTCAAGTATTTTTAAATAATCCAAAGGGATCGGATGAAAAGGGGAATATCTTTTAGGATTAATTTCTAAAATTATCCCCCCGCCAATTGTCATCATCGGGCTTAGGGTTCTGATGATATACCGATCGTAGGGAAGTGGAGAGATCTTTTTTTCTAATCGAATTTGGACAAAACAGGTTTCCCCGGGCAGGAGCTTATCCTTTTCCATCATAACCATTCGGCCAATCACTTCAGTGGTCCCTGAATAAAATTTAATCCTCATTCGGTTTATAAGAGGACTTAGATTAGAACTTAAATATTGAAATTTTGCATTAATGAGATATGTTGGAACCAAACATCCAGGTTCACTTAAAACCATCCCTCTTTCTATCTCATCAATCTTCAGATTCGGTAAATTTAATCCTACTCTTTGCCCCGCGAAAGCCTCGTTGACCCACTGATTATGAATCTGAATATTTCTCACCACTGTTGTCTTTTCTATAGGATAAATTTCAACCGTCTCTCCTTTTTTAATGCGACCAGAGGCGATAGTCCCTGTGACTACCGTTCCATAACCTATCATTGTAAAGACACGATCAATTGGAAGGCGAAAAATTCCTCCTTGATTTTTTTCCACTACCAGATCAATCAAGTAATCAACAGCTTGAATAATCTCTTTTGATCCTTCCCCAGTTAATGCTGAAAAAGGAATAATTGGTGCTCCTTCAAGAAAACTTCCTTGAACCAGATTCTTTACATCTTCTTTGGCCATTAAAATAATTTCTTCATCCACAAGGTCGATTTTTGAAAGGACAATTAAACCATATCGGATATTGAGAAGTTTCAGGATATCCAGATGCTCACGAGTTTGAGGCATCACTCCGTCATCAGCCGCAATCACGAGTAAAGCAATATCTACTCCCGAAATCCCCCGAAGCATATTTTTGATAAATCGCTCATGGTCCGGAACATCAACTACCGAAACTGTCCTTCCTGAAGGAAGTTTCAGATAGGCAAACCCAGGCTCAATGGTCATCCCTCTTTCTTTCTCTTCCTTTAAACGATCGGTATCGATCCCGGTAAGAGCCTTAACTAAAGCGGTTTTTCCGTGGTCGACATGCCCTGCCGTTCCAACGACGATATTTTTTTGATTCCCATTCATTTTAACTAATCCAATTAGATGGAGGGGGCAGGGGGAATCGAACCTCCTCCTCGGTTTTTAGACGAGGCCAACGGGTTTGCAGCCCGCGGGGTGCCCAGCACCACTGCCCCCAACCATTATAATTTATGGGCTATCAGGGCCGCTCCATAGGCGCCAACTATCTGGGGATCTTTGGGGATTTTCACTTCGCACCCAAGAGCGTCATCCAGGAGGTGTTTAATACAAGGATTTCTGGCAACACCTCCTGCGAAGACAATATCGGGCCTCGTAGAAACCCGTTTCAAAAGCGAAAGGGTTCGATTGAGAATCGCCATATGAATCCCCCGGGCAATGTCTTCCCGCTTCTGTCTCCTTGCCAGTAGAGAGGTC
>JBDOIB010000267.1:0-8370 GCA_041082155.1 Thermodesulfobacteriota bacterium
AAAAAGGAGGAGGAGTCTATGGCTCAAAAGAAGACAGCTACCAAAGCTTCAAAGAAGAAGGTTAAAAAAGGTGACACCTATCAGTGCACCGTATGCGGGTTGGTGGTCACAGTAGATGAGGCCTGTGGCTGCGTGGATGCCTGTGACATCATCTGCTGTGAAAAACCGATGAAGGCTAAAAAGTAATCCTTTCATTTTCATACCACAACTTCTTTAAAGATTTAAAGTTCATCACTATCTTTCTAAAGATAGAAAGGGGAAGTCTTCCTCCGGAACGATGGAAGAGATTCAAACAGATATTCTGATTATAGGAAGTGGACTGGCTGGTATTTTGGCCGCTCTTGAGGCTGAAAAGTCAGGACTTAATGTCCTTTTGATAAGCAAATTTGCTCTTGGATTGGGAACAAACACCTCTCTCTCCAATGGGGCTTTTACAGCGTCCAACTCCCGTTTTTCGAAGGAGGATCATCTCAAGGCAACCCTTGAGGCAGGAAAAAACCTGAACCGCCTCATGATGGTGGAAACCCTTGTGGGGAGAGCAGAAGAAGCCATCTTGCAATTAAGAAATTACGGAGTCCCGCTCCAGGAGAGGGGGATAGGATATATCTTAGCTCGACCCCAAGAAAGCTCAGAATTAGGGGGAATTCTTTTAATCAAGCCTCTAATAGAAAGATTAAAAAGAAGCTCGATTAAATTAACCTCAAATCTTCTCATTTTCGATCTCATCGTGGAGGAAGGGGAAGTTGGAGGTGCCTTTGGATTTCTTCGCGATGGCCGTCCCTGTCTGGTTCGATCAAAGGCCATCATTTTGGCCACAGGAGGCGGAGGGGCTATCTATCAACGAAATGATAATCAGAAAACCATCTTGGGGGATGGCTACACCCTTGCCCTTCGAGCTGGGCTTCCTATTTACGACATAGAATTCGTCCAGTCCTACCCATTGGTCTTGGCAGAACCAGGACTCTCTTCTATTCCTCTTTTCCCGCCCTTTCCTAAAGGGATCCTCCTCATGGATGATAAAGGGGAAAATCTCTTAGACCAGTTGGATTTGAAAGGCGATTTAAATCACGCCATTATTCACGAAAGAGATAAATTTACCCTGAAGGTCTTTGAACTCTCTCAAAAGAGAGATATTTATTGTGATCTGACCCGGGTTTCGGAAGAGGAATGGAATCGTTATCCTCTCAACTTTTTAAGAAAATCTAAATTCCCTTTTAGAGAAAGACCTTTCCTCATCGGCCCTGCCGTTCATTTCTTTATGGGCGGAATCGAAGTTGATGAAAAAGGGAGAACTGCTCTACCAGGCCTTTTTGCTGCGGGTGAGGTCGTTTGGGGAGTTCACGGGGCAAATCGGTTAGGGGGAAATGCCTTAACCGAATGTGCAGTTTTTGGAATTCTTTCCGGACATTCTGCTTCAGAATACATCCGTTCCATAGAAGGGAAAACTTCGTCTTCATCCAAGAGATTCAGCAAGAAGAGATGGGAAGAGAGGGCTCGAGATTACACGAGAAAGAAAAAAGGATCTTTCGAGCCCCCAAGGGACCTTCTCCGGGAGTTCAAAATCTTTGCCTGGAAATATGGGGGCCCCCTCCGAGAGGAGGAAAGATTAAAAACAGGGCTTAGTCTTCTAACCCAATTTGAAAAAAGGATTGAACGAGTTTCACCGGAAAGTGTAGATGACCTTTTTCATAAGAAAGAATTAGAAAATATCGCCATTCTGGTTAGGGCTATTCTTCAGGGAAGCCTTCTTCGGAAAGAGAGTCGAGGATCCTTCCTCAGGAAGGATTTCCCCGAATCGGATGACCAAAACTGGCTAAAGCATACCTGTTACCGCTTAGAGGGAGGGGAACTCCAGATCTCTCATCTACCCGTTAATCCTCCAAGGCCATTTTCCCAGGATTAAGAATATTGTTAGGATCGAAAAGTTTCTTGATTTTAAGGATCAATTCTCTTTCTACAGGGCCATGCTCGAAATGGAAAAAAGGGGCTTTCGCCAACCCAATCCCATGCTCCCCGGATAAGGTTCCTCCCAACTCACAGGCCAGTTTAAAGATCGCTTCTATGGCCTTTTGAAGGTTTTTCCTCTGGTCTGGATCAAAACGGTCGTACATGATTCGAGGATGAAGGTTTCCATCTCCAGCATGGCCAAAAATCACAAAAGGAAGCCCATAAGATTGAACAATACGAGAAATCCCTTGAACAAGATCAAAGATTCTTGAAATGGGAACCGTTACATCCTCAGACACGTTATGAGTTCGAAGCCTTGCAGCAAGACTCCCGATCGATTTTCGAATCTTCCATAATTCGCCAGTCTCTTCAGCGGACCTTCCTATTTGGATTTGAAGAGCCTTATTTCTTTTTAAAATCTCTATGATCTTCTTCATTTGAAACCATGTCTCTGAATCCGTATATCCATCCGTTTCGGTAAGGATCATGGCTTCAGCCTGAGGAATCCCCCTTCCTCCTTCCTCCCTTAAAAGCCGAATGGAATTCTCATCGATTAACTCCAGGGCACTCGGAACAATCCCACAGTGCATGATCTCGATAATCGATTGAGCTGCCTCCTTGAGAGAAGAGAAGAAGGCTATTCCTATTTTGCTCGAGAGAGGTTTTGGACTTATTTTAAGGGTGATTTCCGTGATGACCCCTAAGATCCCCTCTGAACCCACAAAGAGCCGGGTCAAATCGAGACCCGAGGAGGACTTCATGCAGCGTGATCCTGTTCGAATGACCCGTCCATCAGGAAGAACCACCTGAAGCCCTAACACATAATCGCGGGTGGTTCCATATTTTGCCCCTCGAATTCCCCCTGCATTAGTGGCAACGTTACCTCCAATTGTACACACACTACTGCTGGCAGGATCGGGGGGGAAGAAATAGCCATAGGGGGCCAATACCTTCTCGAGATCCTCATATACGACTCCAGGCTCCACCACCACTTGACGATCTGCAATTCTCAAATCCAGAATTCGATTCATTTTACACATATCCATGACCAATCCTCCCCGAATCGGAATCGCTCCTCCCGAAAGCCCTGTCCCTGCCCCCCGGGGAGTCACTGGAAAGCGATGCTCATTAGCCAGAAGTAAAATCTTAGAGACCTGCTCAGTGGAGATAGGCCAAACCACCACCTCTGGACGATGTTCATGATCAGAGGCATCATAAGCGTAGGGCACCAGCTCCACCAGTTCATCGGTAAAATTTTCTTCCCCTACAATCTTTTGAATAGCTTTTTTGGTTTTTTCCTCCATCTTCTTTTTCTTGCCTCTATCCTCATTCTCATGATAAAAATTTTAAAAAATGAATGCAACCTCATTAAAGTATAAAGTTTTTAAAATGCTGGCCATCCAAGTTCTTCTCATGATTGGAATTGGATGTATCTGTTTAGGGGAAGAAAGCCATCTGGAATTGAATGACGAGCTCGGTGGAAATAAGCTGTTAGATTTAATTTTAGAAGAGGGTGAGGAGATTGCGCTTTACTGGAGAAATTCACTTTATAATCTGGACGTGACTGAAAAATTTATTATTGAAAAAGGAACGCTGGCTCTTAAAGAGGTCACCTTTTCTAATCCTTTCGAATCTTCCCCTCTTTCGGTTTCCCCAAACGATTTAGAAGACCTTTATCAAACAGGAGGGGTCTTCTCGGTTCAGGGAGTCCAGAAGAGGTTTACTCAGATCGATTTTCGAATCGGGGAGATCGGCCACCCCAAATTAAAAATAAAAGGACAACTTCTGGATCTAAAAGAGCTCGTTGGGTTCGGGGGAAAGGTTCGCCTCACCATTCAGAGAATCTTTTAAGATTTTAAGGCCAGTCGTCTTGACAGAGGAGTGCCGAAATTTTAAATTAAAAACCTAATTTCTTCCTTTCCTATTTAATCTACTTTAGGAGGTCGTCCGATGGACCATCTTTTCTGGAGAAAAAAGATTTTTATTCTTTTTGTCCTTTTTTCTTTGGTCTCTTGGGTTGCTCCAATCTTTCTCTTTGCGCAGGAAGAGAAGAAGGATTTAAGACCGGAGCGTGGGATTGCGGTCTATACCGAATACTCCGGGATCACGATCCCCAGGGGAGAGACCGTCAAGATGGATCTCACCCTTGAAAATAAAGGGAAGACCGATGAAACGATCGATGTGAAAATCTCTGAGATTCCAAAGGGGTGGAAAGCCACTCTCAAGGGAGGAAGTTATCTGGTGACAGGGATGTTTGTTTCGAATGGAAAATCAAGGAATCTTGCCCTCACCCTTGAACCTGACAAGACGGTGGGCCCCGGGACGTACGACTTTCAGTTTGATGCCAGAACCGAGGATGGTAAATTTACTTCTTCCCATAAACTGGCAGTGACGGTGAAAGAAAGAGACCCTGGGATGGATGATATTCAGCTGGTGACTTCCTACCCTGTCCTGAGAGGACAGACCGATGCGCGGTTTGAATTTTCGGTAGAGGTGATTAATAAAATTGAAGTCGATCGAACCTTCAACCTTTCTGCGGTAGGACCGGAGAAGTGGGAAATCAATTTTAAACCTTCCTACGAGACCAAACAGATTTCAAGCCTTCGCATCCGAGGGGGCCAGAGTCAAACCGTAGCCGTGGAGGTCACTCCTCCCAGAGATGCTCAGGCAGGAGAGTATCCGATCCTCGTTCGAGTCAGTTCGGGAGAAAAGAAGGCCGAGGCAAAATTGACCGTAATTCTTACAGGAATATATAAGATTGACGCAGGCACTCCTACAGGAGTCCTTTCCCTTGAAGCCTTCCCTGGAAAACCTGCCAATTTCTCCATCTTTGTAAAAAATACGGGTTCTGCAGTCAATCGAAATATCACCTTTTCATCCTTTAAACCTGAAAACTGGGAAGTCACCTTTAAACCTGAAAAGATAGATGCCCTCGAGCCTAATGCACTGAAACAGGTGGAGGTGACCGTGAAACCTGCTGCTCAAGCCCTGGTTGGGGATTATTCGGTAGGCGTGTTGGTCAACGGAGAGAAATCAGATAAAACCATCGAGATGAGAGTGACTGTAAAGGCTTCTACGGCGTGGGGATGGATCGGTGTCGGGATTATTCTTTTTGTTATTGCAGGTCTGAGTGCGCTTTTTATCTGGCTGGGGAGGCGATAACGTGGAAAACCGGATCGTTATCGAAGCCGAGGAACTCACCAAAAAATATGGAGCTCAAATCGCAGTGAATCGTCTAAATCTCAAGGTCCAAGAGGGAGAGGTCTTTGGATTTCTTGGACCCAATGGAGCCGGCAAGACGACCACCCTTCTGATGTTCTTAGGCCTCACCGAACCAACCTCTGGAAGGATAAGGATCCTGGGTTTCGATCCCACCCGAGACCCTTCCGGATCAAGGAGAAGGTCGGCTTTCTTCCCGAAAATGTCGGTTTTTATGAGGATATGGATGCCAGACAGAATCTCCGATATATTGCAAGGCTCAATCGGATCCCCGATCGGATTTCAGAAAAGAGAATCGAAGAATGGCTTGATTTGGTCGGTCTTTCAAAAGAAGGAGGGAAAAAGGTGGGTACTTATTCGAAAGGAATGCGCCAGCGCCTTGGAATCGCCGAGGTGATGATTAAGGAACCAAAGATTATCTTCCTCGATGAACCCACCATAGGACTCGATCCGGATGGAACAAACTGGATGCTCGATCTCATTCACTCCCTGAGTCGGGAAAAGAAGATTACGACCTTCCTCTCCTCCCATCTCCTTGACCAGGTCCAGAGGATCTGCGATCGGGTAGGGATCATGATTAAAGGAAATCTGGTCGCTGTAGGGCCTATTGAGGAGCTGGCTAAAAAGAAATTAGGAATTGATGCAAAGGATTACACCCTTGAGGAAATCTACATGACCTATTTTAAGGAGGCCTAAATTGCACGGGATAATCACCATCATCAGAAAGGAGATGGAGGATCACTTCAGTAGCACCCGATTTCTCCTTATTTCAGCCCTTATCGTGATGGTTGGAGTCATCATTACTTCCATGGTCGGGATGGCGATTCAGGAAGAACTCAAGGGGATGGCCAAACCGACCCTTGTCTTCTTATTACTTTTCACCGCCACAGGAAAACTCTTCTCTTTTGTCCAGTTTATCGGATTCTTCGGCCCACTCATCGGGATCTTCCTCGGTTTCGACTCCATTAATCGAGAGCGGGTTTCAAGAACCCTCACGAAGCTCCTTTCTCAGCCCATCTACCGGGATTCGGTCATTAATGGAAAGTTCTTCTCAGGGGTCATCGTGATTGCGATCATCCTGGTTGCCATCGTTCTTCTGATTTCAGGGCTGGGGATTCGAATGATCGGAGTCGTCCCCGGAGTGGAAGAGGTATGGCGACTGATTATCTATATTTTGATCAGCCTCCTCTACATCTCTTTCTGGCTGGGGATTGCCATCCTTTTTTCTGTCATCTTCCGGAGCACAGCCACTTCAGCCCTTGCCTCCTTGGCCCTCTGGATCTTCTTCTCTTTCTTTGTGGGATTGGGAGCAGGGGTTCTCGCCGATGCCCTTGCCCCCATCAGCCAGAGCCAAACCTATGTGGATCCTGCGGTATTAATGAAACATGAAAGGATTCAAAGGGTCGTCTCTCTCTTTTCTCCCATGACCCTTTACAGTGAAGCAACGAACACCATCCTGGATCCCATGAGAAAGACCACCCGAGGTCTCATTTTAATGGGGCCACTGGAGAGACTCTCCATCTCCCGTTTCCAGAACCCCCTTCCCCTGGAGGAAAGCATCTTAATCGTGATTCCCCACCTCCTTTCCATTGTCGCCATCACCTTTCTCTGTTTTGGAATCTGCTACCTCATCTTTATGCGACAGGAGATCCGAACCATTTAGATTTAAAATGGCGATTCAGAAGCGAGAAATCTTTGGCTGGGCAATGTATGACTTTGCAAACTCTGCCTTTGCCACCACCATTCTTGCAGTCCTCTTCAATCAATATTTTGCCACCGTCGTGGCTGGAGGAGAAAAGGGAGTCGAAATCCTCGGTTTTCGGCTCCATGGAGCCTCCTTCTTCACCTTTACGGTCTCTTTAAGCATGGCCGTCTCAGCTCTCTTTTCCCCTCTTGTGGGAGCCATCGCAGATGCCTCGGGATTTAAAAAACGGTTTCTTATGTTTTTCTGCTACACCGCTATCCTCTTTACCGGCCTTCTTTATTTTGTTCATGAAGGAAATTACTGGCGAGGAGCCATCTTTTTCATCCTTGCGAATATCGGCTTTGCAGAAAGCAATGTCTTTTATAACGCCTTTCTGCCGGAGATCTCGAATGAGCAAAATATAGGAAGAATCTCCGGTCTTGGATGGGCTCTTGGATATATTGGAGGAGGGGCCCTTCTTGCAATCAATCTCCTCATGCTGAAATACCCGGAACTGCTCGGTTTTCGAGAGGGTGCTTTTTCGATCCATGACTGCTTTCTTTCGGTCTCTCTCTGGTGGTTTATCTTCTCCCTGCCGACCTTTCTATTTTTAAGAGAACGGAAAAGAAAGATATCTTCCCTCGTGGAGAAGGGTTATTTCAGAGAGGGATATCGGCGACTTCGAGAAACCTTTCGAAGGATTAAACAATTCCGTGAGCTCACAAAATTTCTCCTGGCCTTTCTCATCTATAACGAGGGGATAGAAACGGTGATTGTGATGGCTTCGATTTTTGGAGTCGAGGTCGTCGGGATGAAGACAGAGGAGATCATCCTCTTTTTTCTGATGGTCCAGGGAATTGCCTTTTTTGGCTCTCTCATTTTTGGCTTTCTCGCCGACTCCATCGGGAATAAACGAACCGTAATGATCTCCCTGGTGATCTGGTCTTTCATCATTCTGTGGGCCTTTCGATTGGGAATCTTCTGGGATCAGAAGTTAGAATACTGGATCTTAGGGATATTGACCGGATTGGTGTTAGGAGGAAGTCAGGCCGTCTCTCGTTCCCTTCAGGGGCTTTTTACTCCGGAGGAAAACAGTGCTGAGTTCTTTGCCTTCTACGGGGTCTCAGGGAAGTTCGCCTCTATCTTTGGCCCTCTGATTTATGGAATTCTAATTGCTCTCACCGGAAGTGTTCAATCAGGAGTCCTCTCCGTCCTTCTCTTCTTTATCCTCGGAATGATCATCCTCTGGCGTGTCAACGAAAAGAAAGGAATCAAGGAGGGACAGAATCCTATTCTTTGATCCTTCGGAGTTCCATGACGACAGGATTAAATGGATCGGGACAGGCCACCGTTGTTTTGTCTTTGTCTTCTTCCCAGGGGAATTCCCCTCCGTGTCTTAATACCCGCCACGAGGGAAAGATAGCGTGAAAGGCTGAAGGGCATAGGGTCTGAGGTTTCCCTGACATTCCAAGGGTAAAATCCTGACTCAGATCGAACTCCTGCCCTTCAAAATGGTTGGC
>JBDOIB010000302.1:0-1283 GCA_041082155.1 Thermodesulfobacteriota bacterium
TCCTGAGGTTCTGGCTTATTCTCTATCTCTGGTTTGACCGATTCTTCTTTAGCCTCAATCTTATCCTGTTTTTCCTGCTTATCTTGTTTATCTTGCTTATCATGTGTGTCCTGTTTATTCTCTCTTGTTTCCTTAAAAGCCTGTTCCATCCTTGGCTTTCTATTTCTTCTCATCCTGCCGTTGTCCCCTATCTCATCTCCTATAACCTCATCCAAATCACCCAGTTCCTCAAGACAGGTCATACCAATATTGGTTAAATCCCGAAGTGCTCTGGCCTTAGCCCTCGTACTGGCCATTCTTATAAGATGCTTGGCTATCTTAGCATTACAATTTAAAGGATTGGCATCCCCTACATCTGAAAAAACCTCCCCAAAACCAGTATAATCAACTGCCTTGCAAACAGCCGTATTGCCATACTCATAGGATGGATACTGAAGGATTTCCACCTCGATCTTGTTTAATTTCTTCTGGTGAGCCAAGTCCAAGAGACCGGCATAAACCACAAATTCTCTGTTCTCGATCTCTCTTATGAACCGGTCATCTAATTTAGGCTTGCTTTTCTCTAAAAACTCTGCGTATTCGGCATCTCCAGCAGAGATAGAATTTAAAACAGCCAGAATATGCTTGCACCTGAAACTCTGGTCTTGTTTTATTCCCCTGTTATAATCTCCACAACTGCAGGCGTATTTACCTTCTCCTTCGTGGATCACTTTATAAAGGACCATCCCCTCTGCGCTTTCCACAAAGAAACTCTCGTCTGCCTGCAAGACCCTCAATGACTGAGATTTCTCATTTCTTTTCTGAAGTTCCTTCACGGTCATGATTGTTCCTCCCTCCATTCATTTTTTCTTTAATGATTTTAATTATTTCCAAAATGGTGGTTGAGATTAAGACGATTAAATCCCACGTTCTCTTCTTCATACAAATCTCCTTTAAAAAGGAATGTCTTCTGGTTCTTCTCCTTCTCTAAAACCTCTGCCGTCTGTCTTGATGAATTCTAAAGAATTGGCGATGATCTGAAATGAGCTTTTAGTTATTCCTTCTTCTGTTTCCCATCTGTGCTGGTCTAAGGTGCCGATAATGGCTACTTTGGCTCCTTTGTGCAGGTATTTGGCAGAGATTTCGGCAAGTCTCTGGAAGCAGGTCACTTTGATCCAACCTGTCTTCTTCTTGCTGGAGTTTAAAGCAATATTAAAAGAAGCCACGGGAATGCCTTCTGAGGAATAGAACACTTCCGGGTCTCCACCAAGGTTGCCGACTAAAACGACCTGGTTTAACATACT
>JBDOIB010000338.1:0-7307 GCA_041082155.1 Thermodesulfobacteriota bacterium
AAAGATCATCTCTGTTTCAGTGAAGGTAGGAGATAAGGTCAAAGAGGACGATCAGGTGGCAGTACTGGAAGCAATGAAGATGGAAATGCCCATTGTGGCTCCTGTCAGTGGAACCATTAAGGAGATCTGTGTTTCCCCAGGGCAAGAAGTAGAGGCAGAGGCAGTCATTGCAGTGATTGAATAGGAAATAAAAGAGTCCATGGAAGATTCATTTTTATCAAAAATTCAGATTAGACCGATGAGGATAGATGATCTTGAGGCCATTGTTGAGATCGATCGGAAAATCTTTGGAAAGGCACGTCCCGAGTACTGGAAAAAAATAGTGGTGCCCAATGATCAGTATCCTTTTTCCTCTCTGGTGGCTGAACTGGAGGGCAAAGTCATTGGATTCATTGTAGGAGAGGTGAGTGGCGGGAAGTTTGGAGTGCCGGATACAGTGGGTTGGTTGACCACGATCGGAGTGGATCCTGATTATCAACATCGAGGGGTTGCCCGAAAATTAAGCGATACTTTTATTCAGAATCTTAAATCCGTAGGAGTGAGGATCGTCTATACACTGGTCAACTGGAGTGATTGGGACCTTCTCAGGTTTTTCCGTAATATGGGATTTACCCGGGGAGGGGAGATGATTAACCTTCAACTCAAAATCAGTGAATAGATTTTATCTGGGGTAAAAAATGGGAAGGTTGGAAGGAAAGGCTGCTGTGGTAACCGGTGGAGGAAGGGGAATCGGAAGGGCAATTTGCCTCGCCTTTGCTAAAGAAGGGGCAGATGTGATTGTGAATTATGCCACCAAGGATCAACCGGCTCAGGAAGTGGTGGAGAAGATCCAACAGATGGGTCGAAGGGCGGTCGCCGTAAAAGGAAACGTCGCCATAAGGGCAGATGTGGAACGGATCATTCAATCTGCAATCGATCATTTTGGAAAGATTGATATCCTGGTCAATAATGCAGGAGCCACCCGACCCGCCATGCTTCACAAGATGACAGAGGATCAATGGAATGAAGTGATTGATATCCATTTAAAGGGACCCTTCCTCTGCATCCAGGTTGCTTCTAAATACATGGTGGAACAGCGAAGCGGAAAGATTATCAATGTAACCTCCGCCGCAGGAATTTCGGGGACAAAAGGCCAGATTAATTACAGCTCAGCCAAAGGGGGAATCATTGCTCTTACCAAGTCAGCAGCCCGTGAACTGGCCGGTTACGGAATCACCGTCAATGTAGTCTCTCCGGGATATGTCAGTACAGAGATGACTGAAAAGATTCGTACCGATCCAAAACTGAGAGAGATCTACACAGGCCGTATCCTCCTCGGCCGATTTGCAGAGCCCGAAGAAGTTGCTCCTGTCTTTGTTTTCCTTGCCTCTGACGAAGCCAATTATATTACAGGACAACTCATCTGTGTAGATGGAGGACTCGGACTTACCTAAATTTAAAGAAACCCGAAGCACGAAATTCGAATTTCGAAACAAATTAAAAATAGATTTTTTCGAAATTTCGATATTCTAATTTAAAAATTTAAACAAGGAGGGGGTGAATATTATGACAACCATACCCGATAAGATTCAAACTTGGCAGATGGTCCAGCCTACCATCAAAGATAAGGAGACAGGAGAGATCAAGCCTGGAAAATTGGAGCGAACCACGATTCCTGTTCCTCCTTTAGGGCCCGAAGAGGTTTTGGTCAAAGTGGCGGGATGCGGGGTCTGTCATACCGACCTTGGGTATTTTTACGATGGTGTACCCACCGTTCAAAAACCGCCACTCACATTAGGACATGAAATCAGCGGGACGGTCGTTGCAGGGGATGAAAGATGGATTGGAAAGGAGGTGATCATTCCGGCGGTCATGCCATGCCGAAAATGCCTTCTCTGTAAGACGGGGAGAGGAAATCGCTGCTTAGCCCAGAAGATGCCCGGAAATAGTCTGGGAATCTATGGGGGATATTCAAGCCACATTCCTGTTCCTTCGATTGATCTGTGTGAGGTGAGGAATCGGGGGAATATCCCACTGGAACATTTAGCAGTCGTGGCAGACGCAGTGACCACTCCTTTTCAGGCAGCCAAAAGAGCCAATCTCCAGCCCGGCGATAATGTGATTATTATCGGTGTGACAGGGGGAGTCGGGGTCTATATGGCTCAAACCGCCAAGGCCCTTGGGGCCAAGACGGTCATCGGCATCGCCAGAAATCCAGAGAAGCTTCAGAGGGCACTGAAGTATGGAGCCGACTTTGTCATCAGTTCCCAGGACAAACAGATTAAGGATATTCGAAACGAGTTCCGTGACATCTGCAAGAAGAATGGCCTCGAGGCTGGTTTTGGGTGGAAGATTTTTGAGGTCAGTGGCACCAAAGCCGGGCAGGACCTTGCACTTGAACTTCTCTCCTTTACAGGGAAGCTTATCGTGATCGGTTTCGGGATGGCGAGGAATGAGTATAGCATCTCAAGACTGATGGCTTTTGACGCTGAGATGATCGGAACCTGGGGATGTTTACCTGAGTACTATCCCATTGTTCTCGATATGGTTCTAACGAAGAAGATCGACATTGAACCTTTTGTGGAGACCCGACCCATGAGCCAGATTGCCTCGGTTTTTGAAGAGGTTCATAAAGCAGGTTCTCCAGCCAGAAGGATTGTTCTGACACCAGATTTTTAAATAAAAATTCGAAATCCGAAACACGAATTTCGAAACCATATAATGAGAAAGGAGGATGTGTATGACACTCGAGTGGATGCCAAGAGAGCATGAAATCAAGAATCATGACCGATATGGATCAGAGCATTGGGGAACAGAGCCCCCTTGTACAGTTTATGAGAAAAGACCTCTTAAAGACCCGAAGGGAAACGTCATCGAGGGGCTTTATGTTTCATGGATCAGATTGAATAACCCTGCTCAATACAATTCCTATACCACAGAGATGGTCAAAGGGGTAATTGCAGGATTTGAGAATGCCTCAACGGATCGCTCCGTTGTGGCAGTGGTGTTTACCGGGACTGGACCTTTTGCCTTCTGTACAGGAGGAAATACAAAAGAGTATTCAGAGTATTACAGCAAGAGGCCCGAAGAATATGGGGCCTACATGGAACTTTTCAACAACATGGTGGACTCCATCCTCATGTGTAAAAAGCCTGTCATCTGTCGGGCCAATGGAATGAGGGTGGCAGGAGGCCAGGAGATTGGCACGGCCTGTGATCTCACGATTGCTTCAGATCTTGCCATCTTCGGTCAGGCAGGACCAAGGCATGGATCCGCACCCGTTGGGGGCGCTTCAGATTTCCTTCCATGGTATCTTTCCATCGAAGATGCTATGTGGAGTTGTATCAGCTGTGAGATGTGGTCCGCCTATAAGATGTGGCGGAAGGGACTCATCACAAAATGTGTTCCTGTGCTAAAGGATGAGAAGGGAAACTGGGTCAGGAATCCCCAGGTAATTACAGACACTTATATAAAAGATGGCGAGATTGTCTATGGGGAATTCAAGACCGGGGATGAGTTCAAGAAGGCAAGAGAGTGGGTTAACAGCAAGCTGAAGACCAATGAATATGATTTTTCTCTTCTCGATGCAGAGATTGACAAAATCGTCTGGACCTTTGCCAATCTCTTCCCGGGCTGTCTGATGATGTCGATCGATGGTATTCGGAACAAGAAGAAATTCTTCTGGGATCAGATGAAAAACCCCAATCGTCACTGGCTTGCGGCCAATATGATGGGAGAGGCCTTCCTCGGCTTTGGCGCCTTCAATACCAAGAAGATTACAGGAGTGGATACCATCGATTTCATCAAGTATCGTCAGAATATCGCCCAAGGAAAGCTTGTGGATGAGACCTTCTTCGAAGAGGTCTTGGGAAAACCTCAGAGCAAGTAAAAATTTGTAATTTTCCCTCAAGATTAATTACCCTCTCCCCAATCGGGGAGAGGGTAAGGACGAGGGATACCAGGGAGGGAACCGAAATGTCCTATAAATACATACAAACGGAGTTGAAGGAAGGGGTGGCTTATCTCACTCTCAATCGACCTCCTTTAAATATTCTAAATATTGAGATGATGGGAGAGATCAATTCTTATTTTGAAAGTTTAAGGCAGGAGGCCTCGTTAAAACTTCTTGTCATCCAGGCTGTTGGAAAAGCCTTCTCTGCAGGCGTTGATGTCGGAGAGCATCTGGGTGATCTTGCTCCAAAGATGATTGAGGCTTTTCACCGGATGTTTCGTCTGATGGATGCTTTGAAGGTTCCCTCTATTGCGGTGGTCAATGGTTCTGCCCTTGGAGGAGGGTGTGAGCTTGCCCTTTATTGTGATATGGTGATTGCAAGTGAAAAGTCGAGATTTGGACAGCCTGAGATTCAGGTGGGTGTTTTTCCTCCCATCGCTGCACTTATCTTCCCGCGGATGATTGGTAGAAAAAAGGCGATGGAACTGATCCTCGCGGGAGATACTATAAGCGCTCAGGATGCCCTGAATTTAGGGTTGATCAATAAAGTGGTTTCCGAAGCCTCCTTTCAGGAAGAGGTGGGTGGATTTATAGAAAAGTTCAAGAAGCTCAGTGGAATCGTGTTGAAATTGGCCAAAGAGGCAACCCTTGCAGGTCTCAATGATGATATCGATAAAGGACTTCGGACAATTGAGGAGATCTATTTAGGGGGTTTAATGAAGACCCACGATGCAATCGAAGGACTCCAGGCCTTCTTGGACAAACGCAAACCCACCTGGAAAAATCAATAAAAAATCTCCTCTTTTTTAAAGAACCGGTGGGAATTGAAAATTATTAGTGATCGATTGTAGAAAGTGTTTTAAAAAAGAGTTTAATCTCTTTTTCAAGAGTTGAAAGGATCTTTGGAATACCTACCAAAAGCCTTTTGATTTTTAACCATTCAAGTTCAAAACCGTATCGTTTTCGGAAAAGATGCCTAAAGGCGAGGTATTCACGCAATTTTTTCTCTGTTGAGGAAGTAATCACGGGAGGTCTTAATCCCTTGATATCTAATGTCATTTGATTAAGTAATTCACTATGCCAGCTTTCCCCTAATGGAATTCTACGATCTATCTCTTTAGCAATGTCGTGAAAAATCTTTTCAATCCCTGTATAGAAATCATGGAGAATTGAACCCCCAGCCCTTAATGTATAATTGGATGGTTTTAATTTCAGGAGACCATTTTTTTCTTTGTCGAGATTTTTTAAGGCTTCTATTTCCTTTTTAACTGTTTCTTCTAATATTTTGAAATTATTCAAGACGTAACCCCTCCTCAAGAGCACGTCTTTTGATCAAAGGATTGGCCTTCTCAAAAGGGATCAGATCAACGGTAAAGGGATAGGCCAGTGGAAAGATTTCTGATAGAGTCTCAAAATATTTTTTGGGGCTTAGACCCTTTACCATAAGGTCGATATCCGTTCCATGCCAGGAAAAGTAAGGTCTCCAGATAAGTGAACCGAATAAGATCGTTTCTTTAACATGGTATTTTTCCTTTAGAAATCGAGCAATAATTCTTGCCTTTTTAATGGCAATCTCCATCCTCTTTTTTTCTTCTTCTTTTCTTTTTTCCCAAACACTTCGATATTCAATTTTTTTCATAAAGATTTTTGGAATATTTTTCAACGACTCTTAATATCGGAGAGCATATGCATAATCTGATCTAATCGTGTGTGAATTTGATCGATTCGAGCATTGATGGATTTAAAATCTTCTTTATATTCTCCCCTCAGCTCTTTAAATTCATTCGTATATTCTGCTCTCATCTCGTCCATTTTTTTATTGAGAGATTTTATTTCCTCTTTTATTTCTTTGGTTCGTTCATCCACCACATCATAAATTAACTCAAGAGTGACTTTTTTCACGATGGGTTTAACTGTAGCTTTCATGTTTTCTCCTATCAGAGGTATATTCTTTTTTCAGAAATAATGATTTATCCTCCCCAAAAAGTCAAGATAAAAAAAGGGCGGCCTTTGGCCGCCCTTTTAATTACACCATGGTTAGAAGCTGTATTTCAGACAGGAGATGATGATCCACGGAGTCTTGGGCTTGACAGTTTCTCCTGTAGCTGAATTATAGAATTTCATGGCATTTCCTCTTGTCATGAAGCCGCCTGCGATCGTATAGGTGAGCTGTTTGTAAATCTGAAATTCGTTATACAGATCGAATTCAAATCCAATGCTCTTTCCATCATTAGGTGAGGTGCCAGGTCCAACATAGAATTCTGCAAGAGTATTTCCGTCTTTGGTGGTATCACCGATGTAGAGGGCCTGAAGAGTCACTTTATACCAGGGGGTTGCCTTGAAGCTTCCATAGAGAAGCGCATACCAGACTCCACCGAGTGGTTTCGGGAAGAATGTGCTGCTAGCAGTTCCACCCCAAATTCCTGTATTGCCTCGGTTCACCCAGGAGCTGAAGAAAACTAAACTCTCTCCGAATGCAGCCGCAGATTCTGATCCCGGAGGAGTGACAAACCACTCTTCCTTATTAGTAGTTTTTACTTTGTCTCCAGAACCATAGGCTCCGATTACACCGAAGTTAAAGGCTTCCCAAGGATAGTTAACTTTGAGCCGGGTTGCCCAGCCACGATATTTTTTATCAGTAGTCTCATTCTTTCCATTATCGATCACGAAATCGAAATTGATGTTTACAGGACCAACTTTACCGTCTGCATAAGCTCCAACATATAACATTTTTGCTTTTTGTGTATTTGGATATGATACAGGATAGGTATTCATATTGAAGTAGACGCCATAAGCACCAATGTTAATTGTCTCAATCTTAACCTCAGGGTTAATCCCGTAGACATCCACATCATCCGATCGATAAGTGTCTCCTTCGAGGTATTTGAAATAGTAGAGTCTGATCATCGCAGGGTCAACCTTGATTCCAGCGGTGATACCTGTAGCATCAGTTGTAATTAGAATACCAGGGCGGAGTGCAAAATTCTGTAACCCTGCTCTTACAGTCGTCGGTACAGGAATGAATGGAAGGCCAAAATCAAAATAGAGGTTCTTTACTTCCACTGCGGCCTGGTCAGCTTTTAGATATCCAATTCTGTCTTTTCCTGACCAGTTATCACCCCACATCGTAGAATCCATTTCAAAGAATATGGTTCCACTCACATTTGGTCCATATACAGCGTCAAACTTCAGTCTGCATCGAGTATCCCAGAAAGCATGTTTTTTGTCTCCAGGTATAGAAGGAGGAGTTGGTGGATAAAAGGGTCCAACAGATTTAAACGGAACCACAACATCCTTCTGTGCATTTCTGAAATACTCGGTCTGAACATCAATGAACCCCGATGCTTTAAACTCAAGCTTTGGTTCTTCTTTTTTC
>JBDOIB010000382.1:0-5903 GCA_041082155.1 Thermodesulfobacteriota bacterium
TCTCATAGGCCCTTACAAAATCCTCTATCTGATAGAGCTGCTGAAGAACCTCATCCGAAAAACTCCCAGAGATGGACTCCTTGAATTCCTCCAGCTCAAACCCCGCCTCTTCAGCCTTTCTCCTCACATTCTCCTGATGATCAGGGAATTCTGTATGGACCAGATTTTTCGATGAGAGGGTCCAGAGGGTATCAAAGGGTTTCCGTTTGGAGGCCGGAAGATAGTAGATGCGATCAAGGATGAATTCGGCCTGGTCCTCCGAAATCCCCTTTCTCTTGATTAAATATGAAATCCATTTCTTTCGATTCTCAGAGCTGAAGAAGAGCTGCCATACCCTTCTCGCTACGAGGGTTCCCGATTTTCCGATGACCTCCTCCCATCTTTCAAGACTCTCTCTTGAGGCCACCTCCGTTAAAGCCTCGAAGATTGGTTCATTGATCGTCCTCTGACCATTTGCATATCGTGTGGCCTCAATCACCTTCTCCTCATAGGTCTTAGCCTTAAGGACTTTTTCCTTCGTCCCGTTGCTCTCGGAAAGTTTGAGAACCTTTTCAGTCGCCCTCTGCTCCCCGATCTTCTCTTTCAACTCCCTGAAGAACTCCTCTAACTTCACCTCCCTCAGGTGACTTTCAAGTCTTCCCCCCATATTGGTCATATAGAGCTGAGTGGGTCGGATCCCTTTTCGGATCGCCTCAGCCATCCCCTCCATCTCTTCGAGAAGAAGGGTCGCCTCCTGACTCACGCTGAAATCCACCGTAATATTGGACCCAAATCCATAAGAATTAATGGTTCGAGTAATGACTCGGGCAGAAGGCCCGGTGGCTGCCACCTTGATGACCAGATTGGGTCTCCCCCTTTCCCCATCCATTCGATAGCCCGCCAGGAGATACTGGTCATAAAGGGTGAGTTTTTCCTGGGCCAGAGAGAAGGCCAAAAAGACATCCCGGATACTCTCCTCCACCAGATGGGCAATATTGGGATTGAGTTGGAAGCTCACGACCCCTCCTCCCGAGCTCTCCCTTAGGTTAAAGAAGATCGGTCGAAACACATAGAGATTCTCCCAGAGGGCCAGGAGGGTGGCATAGAGGGCAATCTCTTCAGCATATCGGGAGGGAGTTTCGCTCCACTGTCTGAATCTGGGATGTCTTTTGACCTCTTCTTTAAAAGTCTCGATAAGAGAGGGATCATCCTGATAGGCTCTGGCGGCAAGGACGGGGTTGGTGGAGACCTGCTCAAAGCCCAGGTGTCTGAGCCATCTTAAACCTAAGGCATAGTCATTGCCAAATCGACAGATCCCCTGGTTCACCATCTGATAATAGATATTTCCCTGGATCTCCTCCTTGGCCTTATTCAGAAATTGGGGAAATAGATTTTTCCCAGAACCCAGAGCCTCTTCGATTCGGAGGGCAGTTTTAGCGACCATGCTATTTCCCTTCTGAACCCTCTTCATCCGGAGGAGAAACTTCTCGATCACCGCTGATGCGATGGAAAATTCTCCCTCCTTTCGTTCAATTCCCTCCCATTCCTCGAGGGTGTTTAGGATGAACCGAATAGATTCTTCTTTTTCCTTCGGGTCAAGCCAGCGACTCTCCAGACCGAAGAAGTTGAGGGCCGTCTCGAGCAGGACTTCATAAGCATACTGTCTGAGGGAGAGGTTTTGGAGAAAGGATTGAGAAGAGCTCTTTGTTAGAGGTCGGGAGGTGATGAAGAGGAGATGGAGTCTTCGAATAAAGTCTCCCACCGTTTTTGAGAGCTGATCATTGATCTCGGGGAAGAGGAGATGATCTGCGGCCAGGGTGGTCTGACCCATCCTGGTCAGTTCAAACAGATGAGTGGAATGGTCCTCCATGAGAGGAGGTTTCTCGGTTATGGAAAGAGGTTTGGGTCGGTTTTCCTGAACAATTTTATTGATTCGTTCTTGGGTTATCTTTTCCACCTCTATTCTCCTTTCTTTAATCCAAGGGCATTCAGATGTCTTTCTATATGGTGTTGAAGAAGTGTCCAGTAATCTTCTTCATGCTCGGTCAGGGTTTTAAAGATTCGATCCCTCAGTGGACTTTTTAATAAAAATCCATAGGTGATGTGAAGAAGCTGGCGAGCATCTTCCTGCTCAAGAAGTTGAGAAAGATCCCGATCGGCGAGATGTTCAGGTTTTGGAATCTTCTTCAAATCGGCCGTCACGTAATAGAGTTGGGAAGCCTCTTCAAATTTAGTCAGGGCGATATGGACCATTTCCCTGAAAAGGGAAGGATGCACCAGAGAGATGAGGCGGAGGGCTTCGAGCCAGCTTGTTCCTGCGGTCTTTAAATGGAGGCGGCCCTGGGAGAGCTCCCCAATATGGGGATATAGGGAAAACTTATCACTTCCAGAGTGAATGGAGAGCTTGTAGTCTCCATAGGATTTTGCGATCCATCGATGCTGGGAAAAATGTTTGCGAAAATCCCGAGTCTCTCCTCGATAATCGATTCCCTTTTGGAACTCTCCAATAAAACGCAAGGCCAGAGAATCAATATGAACACCCCGATGAAGAAGGTTAAGGATTAAGAAGAGATGGTTGGCCAAAGAGGTAGGGAAAGGGGTCTCATCGATGGAGATCTCAAAATCGATGAGAGGTTTCCTTCCGGTCCGCTTCAGAAGAAATTCATAGGTTTCTTCAGAAAAATCGATTCCTTTATGGAAAAGAAGGGCGTTCCGTTTGACTTCCTCCTCTGTATATTGAATGGAGAAGCCATCGGGTCCCTCAAATAAGAACTCTTTGTCTAAAAAGAGATGGAGAAGGACTTTTCGATCCTCCTCTTCTATCTCCCTCTCGAATCTTTTTTCGAGCTCTTCTCGGGAATAAAAAAACGCTTCTGGAGAGAGTCGTTCAGAGAGATCCAGGGTGATCATAGAGACCCCTGCATTCAAAGCCTCTTTCACCTCCTGAAGCGATTTTAAGTGGTCTCCATCTGCTCCGTATCCTGATTCATATCTTTCTTGGATCACAGCCCAGGCGGCATCCTGAATCACCTTTTTAAAATCTCTTCCGGTCTGATTATTTTCACGAACGGATTGCTGGGCAAGGACCGGCCGAATTTCAAATTTTCGAATCGCTCGAATGTGTCCCGGGGTGGCAAGACCCAGTCGATCTCCGGTACCAAATGTAATGGGAAATTCTTTAAGGGATTTGGGACGAGTAAAGGGAAAAAGTTCCATCAGGACCTGAGTGTTTTCCCAATCCAGATCACAAACCTTGAGGGTTTGGGCCTGGTGATAACATCTTCCAGTGAAAGGGTCTCTTAGAACCTCTCTTTTTTCACCTAACACGATCCACTTTTTTCCTTCTTCCACACGGATTAAACCATAGATGAGATCTTTAATCTTTAGAAAAGACTTCCCGTAGATTTTTTCAAGCCGAATGGGAAAAGATCGAAGAGATAGAAAGAGATCTTCTTCAAAGGTTTTCATTCAGCCTTCCCTTTAAAAAATTATGAAAATTATATCTCCTTAAAATCAAACCTGTCAATTTTCCTCACAGATTCCAGGTTTTCTCTGATATTCCGGTCGGACCTATCCCCCACCGTTCTGGATGGATTCTATGATTTTTAGGGTTGACTTTTCTCAATATTCCCAATAATAATTTGAGAAAATAAAAGACTTTCCTATGATTCGAGAGGGTGTTTTAAAAGAATTAAGAAAGCATCTTGGCGTGGAGGAGATTCCACTCAATATTCCTCCCAAAAAAGAGATGGGGGACTTCTCCAGTGCCATAGCCCTTTCTCTGGCCAAGGAGAGGAGAAAGCCTCCCATGGAAATCGCCAAGGAGATTGCCGGTTATTTAAACGGAAACCTTCCCCCCTTTATTCATGAAGTGACTTGCACACCTCCAGGCTATCTCAATTTTAAGGTCGATTGGCTGAAGTTTGCTCAAGCCTTCATTCCTGAAATTTTAAAGCGAGGAGAATCCTTTGGAAAACCCCCATCGTCGAGGAAAGAAAAGGTTTTTGTAGAACATACAAGCGTCAATCCCAATAAAGCGATGCATATTGGTCATCTACGAAACTCGGTTCTGGGAGATACCGTCGCAAGGATTCTAAGATGGTTGGGTTATTCTGTAGATGTATGTAATTACATCGATGATACGGGGATTCAAGTAGTGGATGTGGTGACCGCTCTTCTCTATCTGGATCCACCAGTTTTTGAAAAAGATACTCTCGATCTCAGCCTCATTTGGCAAAAAATTCCTTCCAACGAGCCTCTGGATTATTACTGCTGGGATCTTTATGCCCGGTTTCAGGAGGAGATGGAGAGGGATTTTTCTCTTTCACAAAAAAGGGAGAGAGTTCTCCATCAAATAGAGAAGGGAGAACCTCCCCTCTCTGTGTTTGCAAAGGATCTTGCAACAAGGATTGTTCAGTCTCACTTGGAAACCGTTGCTGAGCTTTCCATATATTTTGATCTTCTAAATTGGGAATCGGATATTATTCGACAGGGATTCTGGAATGCCACGTTTGAGCTCTTGAAAAAGAAAGGGGCGCTTCGGTTTGAAGAGGAGGGTCCAAATCAGGGATGCTGGGTGGTTCCCCTGGGAGGCCATGTAGAGACAGAGGAGGGGCTGAAGAGTCTGGATAAGGTTCTGGTTCGATCCAATGGAAGCATTACCTATACAGGGAAGGATATAGCCTATCAACTCTGGAAGTTTGGCCTCCTGGAAAAGGATTTTCTCTATAAGATATGGGGAACTCAGGCCAACGGGAAGATTCTTTGGACCACCTCTCCTGATGGAGAACCTGCTTCTAAAATAGGTAGAAGTTTTGGAAAGGCGGATCTGGTGATCAATGTGATTGATGTCCGACAGAGTTATCCCCAGCAGGTGGTCAGCGAGTGTCTCAGGCAGATGGGCTTCGAAAAGCAGGCAGAGGCTTCCATTCACCTTGCCTATGAAGTCGTAAACCTCTCAGCCCAGGCAGCCCGACTCTTAGGGATAGATGAAACAGAGGAGAGGAAAGCCGTTGCAATGTCAGGCCGATCGGGAACAGGCGTCAAAGCGAAGGATTTTATCCAGATGGTAAAGCGGAGGGTCATAGAGAAATCTGAGCAAGTCATCGAAGAGAAGGTGGCTCAGGCTTTAGCCGCTTCGGCGATTCGATACTATCTTCTTAAATATAGCCTTGAAAGTCAGATCATTTTTGATTTTGATGAAGCCTTAAAGACCACTGGGGATACAGGAGTGTACTTAGAATATGCCCATGCTCGTGCCTCCAGTATATTAAGAAAAGCAGAGGAGAAAGGAATCGAGTTTGAATGGAAGGATGATTGTTTACCAACCCATATTACAGAAACTGAGAGGGATTTGTTAGACAGCTTGTCCCAGTTTTCAACCATCGTTGAAAAGGCTGGAAAAACACTCAGGGTCTCGCCACTGGCCGAATATGCTTTCAATCTTGCCACCTGTTTTACAAATTTTTATGAGCATCCTGATCCTCACTTAAAAAACCAGACCCTTTTCATCCACCTTCAAGATCCAAAACTCAGAACTTTTCGACTCTGTTTGGTCAAAGCATTTAAAATCATCATGGGGAATACCCTTTCTTTAATGGGAATGTCCACGCTTCAAAAGATATAAAAACTTAACCACTCTACCCACAGCCAAGAGGGAGGTGAAAATCATGGGACGAAGAGAAAGAAACCTACCAAGGGGCTGGTATCCTATGGATAAGAAGACATGTGAGAGAGAAATAGAATCTTTTCTGGAAGGATGGTCTCCCCCTCCGCTTCCTTCAGAATCGAGGGTTGGAGGAATTGTTCCACATGCGGGTTGGTACTTTTCTGGGAAACTTGCCGCAAGAGTATATCACTCCTTAAAGTTGAATTCACGGCCTCAATTGATTGCCCTTTTTGGAGGGCATCTGGGAGGAAGGGAC
>JBDOIB010000421.1:0-1006 GCA_041082155.1 Thermodesulfobacteriota bacterium
GCTCATCCCCACCCTTCTCTGGGTAGATCTCACCAATCGATTTGTGTGGATCGTTTTATTGACCACGTTGGGTTTCGGAGGGTTAGGTTTCTTAGATGATTATAGAAAAATTAAAGAAAAGAATGGATTGGGGATTCGAGCTCGATATAAATTCCCCATCCAGGTGGCGATGGGACTTGTGTCAAGTTTCATTCTATTTCATTGGATGGATCACAATTCACGACTGGTCTTTCCTTTTTTCAAGAGGGTGATGCCGGATTTAGGGAACTGGTACATCCTTTTTGGGATGCTTGTCATTGTAGGAACGGCCAATGCGGTCAATCTCACCGATGGATTGGATGGGTTGGCCATCGGTCCGGTTCTCATCACGAGTGCGACCTTTATGCTTTTCTGTTATCTTGCAGGCCATTTTCGATTTGCTAGCTACCTTCAGATTCCCTTTGTTCGGGGAAGTGGGGAGTTGACCGTCCTCTGTGGGGCGCTGGTTGGAGCCGGACTCGGGTTCCTCTGGTTTAATACCTATCCTGCTCAGGTCTTTATGGGAGATGTGGGTTCCCTGGCTTTGGGAGCCTCCCTGGGAACCATTGCCCTTGTGACCAAGCAGGAGTTTCTCTTGGTGATCACAGGAGGAATCTTTGTCATCGAAGCTCTTTCGGTCATTCTTCAGGTGATCTCCTATAAACTTCGAAAGAAAAGGGTGTTTCGGATGGCGCCTCTTCATCATCATTTTGAACTCAAAGGATGGGCAGAGCCCAAGATCATTGTTCGATTCTGGATCATTGGAATCATCTTGGGACTCATTGCTATTAGCACTCTGAAATTAAGATAGAAAAAGGACGAAGTGATTCATCTTCATGGGAAAAAAGTATTGGTCGTAGGATTGGCCCGAACAGGATTGGCCACTCTGAGATTTCTCAGAGAAAAGGGTTCAATTTTGAGTGCCTCAGAAATAAGATCAAAAGAGGAGATGAGAGAGGTATGGGATGAATTACGAGCCTGGGAGGTA